>CALJXB010000304.1 GCA_937974415.1 uncultured Kiloniellales bacterium | reverse complement strand
GCGGTATTGGCCGCCGATGTCCCAGCGGGTCCAGGCCTGAAATCCGAAGCTCGCCCGCTGCCGGCCGGCACAGAGCTCGCCACCGCGGCTCCAGACGGGATAGCCGACGTCCCACAGGCGGGCCTGTTGGGTCAGCAGCTGGCGCAGCACCACATCGCGCGGCACGGCGGCGCCCTGCGAGGCGCCGTCCAGCGGGTCGCCGGTGGGCGTTGGCGAACAGGCCTCCAGCAAAGCTGCGAGAGCGACGCCGAACGCCATAACCGGCAGGCGCGAGACCATGACGACACCTCCCTAGAGCGGTATGAGAGCGGCCTTACTGCGTTCCCTGGGTTTGCTGGCGCTGCAGCTTACGCCATTTCGCCACGTTTCGGTTGTGCTCGTCCAAGGTCTCGGCGAAGGCGTGGCCGCCGCTGCCGTCGGCAACGAAATAGAGGTAGCTGGTGCTGGCCGGATGGAACACGGCCTCCAAGGCCGCCCGGCCGGCGTTGGCGATGGGTCCTGGCGGCAGGCCGTCAATCTGATAGGTGTGGTAGGCGCTGGGCGCGTTCAGGTCGGCACGGGTGAGTGCCCGCCCGAGGGCCCCCTGCCCCTGGGTCAGGCCGTAGACGACGGTCGGGTCCGACTGCAGGCGCATGCCGCGCTTCAAGCGGTTGACGAACACCGACGCGACCAGGGGCCGCTCGCCGTCCACGGCGGTTTCCTTCTCGACGATGGAGGCCAGGATCAGGGCCTCCTCGGGGCTGGCGAGAGGCAGATCGGGATCGCGCTCGGCCCAGAGATCGTCGAGCAGCTCCTGCTGCGACGTCGCCATGCGTTCGACCAGCTGGCCGCGCTCGTCGTCCCAGGAGTAGTGATAGGTCTCCGGCAGCAGGCTGCCTTCCTCGGGCACCGGGCCCACCTCGCCGCGCAAGCCCTCGGCCGAAGCCACCAAGGCGACGACCTCTTGGCTGGTCAGGCCCTCGGGGATGGTGAGACGGCGCACCACCGTCTCGCCGCGCCTCAAGATCTCCATCACCTGGCGCATGGAAGACCCGGCGGGAAAGCGGTATTCGCCGGCTCTCAGGTCGCGCGCCGCATCGTGGTAGCGGACTCCCAGGCGAAATGTCAGCGGGTCCCGGATGACGCCGGCCTCGGTCAGGCTTTGGGCGATCGATTTGAGGCCCGCGCCGGTGGGAATGACCACGCTCGTCTCGGCCGCGTGCGGTCCGGGGCTTTCGAACTGCCGGGCCACGTTGAAGGCCACGAGGCCCGCCAGAGCAACGATCAGGAGGACGCCGAGCAGCGCGCCGGCGAGCAACCAGCGCCGCATGATCTCAACTTACTGGTAAGCCGCGAGCACCACGGACGCGTTGGTGCCGCCGAAGCCGAAGGAATTCGACAGCGCCGCGCGCACCGTCCGCTCGCGGGCCCGATGGGGCACCAGATCCATGCCGTCGCAGCCCGGCGACGGCGTGTCCAGGTTCAAGGTCGGCGGAACGACGCCCTCGTTCATGGCGAGGATCGAGAAGATCGCCTCGACCGCCCCCGCCGCGCCCAAGAGGTGGCCAGTCGCCGATTTCGTCGAGGACATCGCAAGCCGCCCGGCGTGTTCGCCGAACAGGCGTTTGACCGCGCCCAGCTCGATTTCGTCGCCCAGCGGCGTCGAGGTGCCGTGAGCGTTGATGTAGTCGATGTCTTCGGGGTCGAGCTTGGCCCTCCTGAGGGCGTTACGCATGGCCCGGAACGCGCCCTGGCCGTCTTCCGCCGGCGCGGTCACGTGGTGGGCGTCGCCGGAAAGGCCGTAGCCGACCACCTCGGCGTAGATCTTGGCGCCGCGCTTCTTGGCGTGCTCCAGCTCCTCGAGCACCACGCAGCCGGCGCCCTCGCCCATGACGAAGCCGTCGCGGTCCCGATCCCACGGCCGCGAGGCGCGCTCGGGCGTATCGTTGAATCCGGTGGAAAGCGCCCGCGCCGCGGCGAAGCCCGCCACGCCGATGCGGCAGACCGCCGCTTCCGCCCCGCCGGCCACCATCACGTCGGCATCGTCCCAGGCGATCAGCCGCGCGGCGTCGCCGATCGCGTGTGCCCCCGTCGAACAGGCCGTCACCACCGCGTGATTGGGCCCGCGAAAGCCGTATTTGATCGACAGCTGGCCCGACACCAGGTTGATCAGGGCGGCGGGGATGAAAAACGGGCTAAGCCGCCGCGGCCCTCGTTCCTTGACCGTGATGGCGCCGTCGCAGAGCGTCTCCAGGCCGCCGATGCCCGAGCCGACCATGACGCCGGTACGCTCCTGGGCCTCTTCGTCGCTCGGCATCCAGCCGGAGTCCTCGACCGCCTGCTGGCCGGCCGCGATGCCGTAGATGATGAAGCGGTCGTTTTTCCTGAGATCCTTGGCCTCGACATAGGCGACCGGGTCGAAGCCGCCGTCCGCCGAGTCGCCATAGAGGACCTGGCCGGCGATCTTGCACGGCAGATCGGAGACGTCGAAGCTCTGGATGGCGCCGATCCCCGAATTGCCGGCGATCAGCCGCTCCCAACTCTTGCTCACGCCGCTTGCCAGCGGCGTGACGAGCCCAAGTCCCGTGACGACTACTCTTCTCATTTTGCCGATGACTCTCGAGGCAGCGCTGCGAGCACGGCGGGTCTCCGCCGGCGCCGAGGATGCTGCTTAGAGGTTAGGCGTTTTGCTGGATGAAATCGACGGCGTCCTTGACCGTCACGATCTTCTCGGCAGCGTCGTCGGGGATCTCGCAGCCGAACTCTTCCTCGAAGGCCATGACGAGTTCGACGGTGTCCAGCGAGTCGGCGCCCAAGTCGTCGATGAAGCTGGCGCTCTCGCTGACCTTGGCCTCGTCGACTCCCAGATGCTCGACCACGATCTTCTTGACGCGTTCGGCGATGTCGTTGCTCATAGCCATTCCTTCAATGTCCAGTGTCTCGAAGCAGCAGATGGAACCCGGCTCAAACGCCCGAAACCGAGTCTCACTTCAACCTCAGTGGCGCACCGGGCGCGCCTCTTAACACAGTTCCCGCCGATAGGAAAGCGCCCCCGAACTCGCCTCTCCGCGCCCGCCCTAACAGCTTCATATCATGGCCATTCCACCATTCACATGCAAGGTCTGGCCGGTGACGTAGGCGCCCTCGTCGCTGGCCAGAAAGACGACCGAGGAGGCCACCTCGTCGGGCCGGCCCATGCGCCCGGTGGGAATGGCGGCGAGGATACGCTGCTGCTGGTCTTCGTTGAGCGCGGCGGTCATGGCGGTCTCGATGAAGCCAGGCGCGACGCAATTCACCGTGATGCCGCGCGAGGCGACTTCCTGGGCGAGCGACTTAGAGAGGCCCGTGAGCCCCGCCTTGGAGGCGGCGTAGTTCGCCTGACCGGGATTGCCCGTGGTGCCGACCACCGAGGTGATCGAGACGATGCGCCCCCAGCGGCGCTTCATCATGCCCCGCAATCCCGAGCGGATGAGGCGGAATCCGGACGCCAGGTTGACCTGGAGCACCAAGTCCCATTCCTCGTCCTTCATCCGCATGGCAAGGTTGTCGCGGGTCAGGCCGGCGTTGTTCACAAGGATGTCGATGCCGGCCCCGAGCGCCGCCTCGGCCTCACCGACCAGCGCCGCCGTCGCGGCCTGGTCCGATAGGTCGCAGGGCACCACGGCGACCCGCTCGCCAAGCTCGCCGGCCAATGTATCCAAGGCCTCCCTGCGGGTGCCGGAGAGCGCGACGGCGGCGCCCTGGGCATGCAGGCCTCGCGCAATCGCCCCGCCGATACCGCCGGAGGCGCCGGTCACCAGGGCGGCCTTTCCTTCCAGATCGAACATGATCCTCCCTTCCTTCGGTGGCTCCCGTCCTCTGACCTCAGAGCGTCTTGAGCAGCGCTTCGACGTCACCCGGCGTTCCCGCCGGCTGGGCGCTCAGGTCCCGGTCGATGCGCCGCGCCAGTCCGCACAGCACCTTGCCGGCGCCGACCTCGACCAGGGTATCGACGCCGCGCTCTTTCATCGCCAAGACCGATTCCCGCCAACGCACGACGGCCGTCACCTGCTCCACCAGCAGGCGCCGCAGGGTCTCGGGCGCACTGGTGGGCTCGGCAGTCACGTTGGGCACAACCGGCACCTGGGGCGGCTGCAGGATGACCTCTGCCAGGGCCTCGGCCATGACGTCGGCCGCCGGCGCCATGAGCGGGCAGTGGAAGGGCGCGGAGACCGGCAGCAGGATGCTGCGCCGCGCGCCGCGCTCGGCGGCGAGCGCCACCGCCCGCTCGACGGCGGCCCGGTGGCCGCTCACCACCACCTGACCCGGCGCATTGTCGTTCGCGGTGGTGCAGACCTCGCGCGCGCTCCCGCTTCCCGAATCGGCGGCCGCCTCGGCCACGGCCTGGGCGTCCTCGAGATCGAGGCCCAGGAGCGCCGCCATCGCACCCTCGCCGACCGGAACTGCCTCCTGCATGGCCGCCCCGCGCCGGCGCAGCAGGCGGGCCGCCTCGGCGAGCTCGAGCGTTCCCGCCGCGGCCAGGGCCGAATACTCGCCCAGCGAATGGCCGGCCACGAAGTCGGCGGTGTCGGCCAACTTGACCCCGCCTTCCCGCTCCAGGGTGCGCATAACAGCCAGGCTCACCGCCATGAGCGCCGGTTGGGCGTTCTCGGTCAGCGTCAGTTGGTCCTCCGGCCCCTCGAACATGAGCCGGGACAGTTTCTGCTTCAGGGCCTCGTCGACTTCTTCTAAAACATGGCGCGCCGGGGCGAAGGCCTCGGCCAGCTCCCGGCCCATGCCGACGGCTTGGGATCCCTGTCCAGGAAACACGAAAGCGCGAGCCATCCCCCCTCCCATCAATAGCCCTCGATAAAATCCCCGGGGCAAACCGCGGGTGAGCGCGGGCGCCCCGTTGATCAGAGCAGGAGATCAGAGATAGCCGCCCCCGCCGGCCTGTCAAGGAGGCGCCGCACGGGCGGCATCCAGGATCCCGTCGCCGGACCTCGTTGCCGGGTCTTGCACCAGCCACTTCATGCTGTATAGTCGCGCGCCTCGTGGGCGAAGACCCGCAGGAAACATAGCTCCTTGCCGGCACCGATCGTTGAAGCTGATTGGGCCGGCTAGGACCGGACCGCCGGAGTTCGCAGCCGTCGCTCGAGATTTCGGTGCCGGTCCAGAAAAGCCGTAAGGAGAACCGAAAGGCATGCCTTATTACGAGAGCGTGTTCATCGCACGCCAGGACATATCCGGGGCCCAGGTCGATTCCCTGACCGAGTCCTTCACCAACATCATCCAGGAAGGCGGCGGCCAGGTCACCAAGAAGGAATTCTGGGGCCTGCGCAGCCTAGCCTACAAGATCAAGAAGAACCGGAAGGGCCACTACGTCCTCCTGAACATCGACGGCCCGTCGGACGCGGTGCTGGAGATGGAGCGCAACATGCGTATCAACGAGGACGTGATCCGCTATCTGACTGTGCGAGTCGAGGAACTCGAGAGCGAGGAGTCCATCATGCTCCGCAGCCGCGGCAGCCGCGATCACGGCCGTGGCGGCCGGCGCGGCGGCTTTGACCGGGGCGATCGGGGCGATCGGGGCGGCCGTGACCGCGGTGATCGGGGCGACCGGGGCGACCGGGGCGGGCCGAGGAAGTTCGAGGCTTCGGGCGGCGCCAAAGCGAGCGACGACAAGCCGGCCGACGGCGCCAAGAGCGATGGCGCCGAGAGCGACGCAAGCGATAAAAAGGGAGCCGAAGAATGACCGTCCGCATCGTCAGCAAGGGCGCGACCGTTCGGCGGCCCTTCTTCCGCCGGCGCAAGTCTTGCCCCTTCAGCGGCCCAAATGCGCCGAAGATCGACTTCAAGGACGTGAAGCTGATGCAGCGCTTCGTGTCCGAGCGCGGCAAGATCGTGCCGAGCCGCATCACGGCGGTGTCGGCCAAGAAGCAGCGCGAACTGGCCAAAGCGATCAAGCGCGCCCGCTTCCTCGCCCTGCTGCCCTACATCGTGAAATAGCACCAGGGTCGCGCCGGTCGCACAGGGTATCGCGGCGGCGCCGGCAGGACGGGAAAGCGGAGTAGAAGAGCGGTGCAACATGGGCAAGGGCACAGGTCTCGCGTTGCTCTACGGCTTGGCAGGCGCCTTGCCGCTGCTGATCGCGTTCAGCGTGCCGGGTGGCGTGCTCTTCATGCTGTTGGTGCCCTTGCCGCTGTTCCTCTCGGGACTGTCCTTGGGTTCGACCGCAGTGCTCCTGTCGGCGACGACCGCCTGCCTGGCCTTGAGCCTGTTGATTGCCATGGCAACGACGCAGGTTGCCGGCAGCCTGGCGAGCGGCCTGGCGGACGGCGTGGGCATATTTCTCGGCACGGCCTTCACCTTGGCCTTGCCGGTGGTCGTCCTGGTGCGCCAGGCGCTGCTCAACCGCACAAACGACGACGGCTCCGTGGAGTGGTACCCGGCCGGGCTACTGGTCATGTGGCTGACCGGCGCCGGCGTCGCGCTTCTGGCCTTCTCGTTTGGGTCGCTTCTGTGGTTCGGCAGCGGCGAGAGCCTGGAGGCCATATTTGCCGGACAATTGACCGATGCGCTGCGCCTGGTCGTGCCCGACGCGGAGGACGCCCAGCTGCAGGAGGCCGCGGCGACCACCGCGCAAATCGGGCTCGGCTTGGGACTGGATAGCTGGCTGATGGTGATCGCGGCGAACGGCATTTTGGCGCAAGGGGTCCTCGGGCGCTTCGGACGCAACCTGCGGCCGGCCCCCGACATCACGCAGTTCGACCTGCCCAACTGGCTGGCCTTGGCGCTCGCCGCGACGGCCCTCGTCGCTATGCTGGCGCCGGGCGATATCGGGTTTCTCGCCCGCAGCCTGGTCGTGGTCCTGCTGCTGCCCTATTTCTTCGCCGGGCTTGCCGTTGTCCACGCGGCCTGCCGCAACCGCGGTGCCCGTACGGTCATGCTGACCATTTTCTACATAATCCTGATCCTCTTCGCCTGGCCGGCCGCCTTGGTCGCGGGGCTGGGCTTGTTGGATCAAGTGATCGGCCTTCGGCGGCGACTGCTGGCCGCCGCGGGCAAGCAGGAGAACGAGTGATGCAGGTCATACTCTTGGAGCGAATCGAGAAACTGGGCCAGATGGGCGAAGTGGTGAAAGTCAAGCCCGGCTACGCCCGCAACTATTTGCTGCCGAAAAAGAAAGCCCTGCGGGCGACGGACGAAAACCTCAAGGTCTTCGAAAGCCAGCGCACCCAGCTGGAGGCCGACAACCTGGAGCGCCGCGGCGAAGCGGAAGCGGTCGCCGGCAAGCTCGACGGCCTTTCGGTCGTCTTGATTCGCCAGGCCGGCGAAGGCGGCCAGCTGTACGGCTCGGTGACCGCCCGGGACGTGGCCCAGGCCCTGAACGCCGAGAAGGTCAAAGTCGAACGCTCCCAGGTGCAGCTGGACAAGGTCATCAAGGTGCTCGGCCTTCATCCGGTGCGCGTGCGTCTGCATCCGGAAGTCTCTGTCACGATCACGGTCAACGTCGCGCGCAGCGAAGAAGAAGCCTCGGCCCAAGCCAGCGAGGGCCACGAGGTCAGCGCCGAGGAGCAGCGCGCCGCCGAGGAGGCGGTCATTCAGGAGGTCATCGCCGAGGTCGAGGCGGAGGAGGCTGCGGAGGCCGAACTCGAGACCGAGTCGGAGGCCCCGGAGAGCGCAGCGGAGGAGGCTACCGCCGCCGATGGCGGGAGCGACGAAACCGCCGAGGGCGAAGCCGACAAGACCAGCTGAACGCATGGCGGAGCCCGCCTCGACCGAGGCGCTCAGGCGACGTTCTCTGGCCGAGCAACCGCGGAATTTAATGCTCTTTCGATTGTAGCTGCCGGCGTTAACGCTGGGGCTACACAAGCCGTTCACATTGCGTTAACATTTCGGACTTCAGCCGCCGTTCCCCGGGTTTGAGGAACCGGTTTCGGGCGCGTGCGGCTGCATGGGGAAGCGAACTTGTGGGGGATGCCATGCTGCTGCATGTCCTGCTCAATCAGTTGATTCGTAGCGGCACGCTCAAAGTGACCGAGGCTGGCGGCCGCGTCTCGACCTTCGGCGATGGTAAAGCGCCCTTTTCGGCGCTCCGTTTTCACAACCGTGCCGTCGCCCGGAATCTGCCATTCAATCCTTCGCTGTACTTCGCCGAAGGATATATGGACGGCACGATCACCCTCGAGGAAGGCGGCCTCGACGAATTTCTCGAGATCACCCTGAAGAACTACGGGCACCTGGAGAAGCACTGGCTGTTCCATTTGCTCGCTGTCTTGTCCCGTCAGACACGCTGGCTGGCGCAGTACAATTCGCTCCGGGCATCACGGCGCAACGTCGCCCATCACTACGACCTGTCCGACCGACTCTACGAGCTCTTCCTGGACCGCGACCGCAATTATTCCTGCGCCTACTTCACCGAACCCCACGCCAACCTGGAGCGAGCCCAGGAAGACAAGAAGGTGCATCTGGCGTCGAAGATGATGCTCGACCGCCCGAGCCTCAAGGTGCTGGACATCGGTTCCGGCTGGGGCGGCCTGGGCCTTTACTTGGCCGAGGCCGCCGGCTGCGTGGTAACCGGCGTGACGCTCAGCGAAGAACAGCACGAGACCAGCCAAATGCGCGCCCGGCGCGCCGGCCTCGAGTCCCGATGCCGCTTCCTGCTGCGCGACTACCGCGAAGAGCAGGGGCGCTATGACCGCATCGTCTCCGTCGGCATGTTCGAGCACGTCGGCCGGCGTCACTACGACGAGTTCTTCGCCAAGGTGCGCGACCTGCTGGACGACGACGGGGTCTGCCTTCTGCACTCGATCGGCCGCTGCGACCGGCCGGGCGGGAGCAACCCCTTCATCCGCAAGTACATCTTTCCCGGCGGCGAGTTGCCGGCCTTGTCGGAGGTCTTCGCCTCGATCGAACGGGTTGGCCTCATCGTCACCGATGTGGAGATCCTGCGCCTCCACTATGCCGAGACCCTGAAGCTGTGGCACGAGCGCTTTCAAGCGAACCGCGCAGAAATCACCGAGCTCTACGACGAGCGCTTCTGCCGCATGTGGGAGCTCTACCTCAAGGCGAGCGAACATAGTTTCCGCCACCAAGAGCAGATGGTCTTTCAGATGCAGCTGACCAAGGGCATCGACGTCCTGCCGGTGACCCGAGACTACATGGTCGATTGGGAGCGCCGCCGCGGCGCCGACGCCGTCCGGGCGGCCGAGTAGCGCCCTCTGCGGGTCCGATTCGCCGCCGCCGACCCGAGAGGCAATATTACTCAAGCGCCGGTTCCTGCGGCTTTCGAGCGAGCGGTTTCCCTCGGCGCTGAGGCGCGCGTAGACTCCCGGGCCGGAGTCCCCCGGCAGCGGCGCGGTGACTTATCCCCGCGTTTCAGCAAACTAAGGTTATGCGGTTGCTGCTTGGGCCCGATCGGTCTGATAGCTTGCGCCGTCATGGAAACCAGCACCGCCAACCTCGCCCACCTGCCCGCCGGCGAACAGCCGCGCGACCCCTTGCGCGACCCGCCGGTCAACTACGAGGCCGAGCAAGCCCTCATCGGCGCCATCCTCGC
>CALJXB010000303.1 GCA_937974415.1 uncultured Kiloniellales bacterium | reverse complement strand
CTGCGCCAGCTACCGCAGCGGCTCCAGGGCCGCCTTCAGCTCGGCCCACTCGGCGTCCGAGAGGGGCAGGGTCGGTTTGCGGCAGGGGCCGACCGGGCGGCCCATGTAGTTGGTCGCCTGCTTGACCCCGACGTTGTAGCCGTGGGTCCAGAAGAACAGGTTGGCCGGCTCCATGCGGCGCCACAGCTCGAGCGCCTCGCCGTGTTTTCCGCCGGCGATGAGGTCGTAGAGCCGGACGGTCTCGCGCGGCATGACGTTGGCCGCCCCCCAGATCCAGCCGACGGCGCCGGCCATGAGGGCGAAGGGCGCCAGCGGGTCGGCGCCGGACAGCACCTTGCCGCCGGTGCGGATCAGCTGCTGCAGGTTCACCATGTCGCCCTTGGAGTCCTTGATGTACTCAATGTTGTCGAACTCGAGCAGACGGGCGTAGATCTCCGGCGTGATGTCGAAGTCGGAATGCTGGGGGATGTTGTAGAGCACGATGGGGGTCGAAACCGCCTTGGCGATCGCTTCGTAGTGATAGAGCACCCCGTCGGTTCCCGGCCCCTCGAAATAGGGCGGCAGGATCATCAGTGCAGCGGCCCCCACGCCCTCGGCGCGCTTCGACTTCTCGATGGCGTCGACGGTATTGATGGCCGAGGTCTGCGCCACGATCGGCACCCGCCCGTCGACGTGGTTGATGCCGATCTCGAAGATCCGCGTCTTTTCGTCCTCGCGCAGATAGGCGAACTCGCCGGTCCCCGCGCACAGCACGATGCCGTGCACGCCGGCCTCCAGCATGGCGTCCAGATGGGTGCGCAAGGCCCCCTCGTCGAGCGCCTCGCCGGTCTCGTCGAACGGCGTCGACAGCGCCGCCACTACACCATGTAGCTCCGCCATGGGTTCATCCTCCCGTTCTGGCACGCGCCCGGACCGGGCCGGACAGTGCATCTATTTCCGCAACAGGAACTCGCGGCCGACCTTGACCCGCGGCTCGCCGTCGTATTCGACGATGTCGGCGGTGGCGTAGGTCTCGGACCACAGCTCCGGCAAGAACGAGCCGGTGCCGATCATGTCGATCGGCGCCTTGGCCTCGGCCATGAGCCGGCACTTGGCCGGATTGAAGCCCGAGGAGGCGACGATCTTCACCTTATGGAAGCCCGCGTCGTCGAGCGTCTCGCGCAGGTGCCAGATGGCCGCTGCCGAGACGCCGGCGCCGACTAGATACCGCAGTTCAACTTCGTTGCGGTAGCCGCGGACCGCCTCGGGCACGTGACGCTCGAGCACCGCGTAGGAGGCGGCCGGGTCGAGGCCCTCGAGAAACCGCCCGCCCGGCGTGTCGATCCGCATCGAAAGCGTGCCCGCCGCGCAGCGCTCCGGGAAGCGGCGGCAGACGGCCAGGGAGTCGCTCACCTCCTGGCCGAAGTAGTCGACTAGCACGGTCATGGGCACGTCGGGGAAGCTTTCGTCGAACATCTCGGCGGCGCGCACGGTCGAGCCGGCATAGCCGACCAGCGCATGGGGCATGGTGCCCATGCCGCCCTCGTTGCCGAAGAAGTGGGCCGTGGCATCGGTCGCGTTGCCGACGAAGCCGACGGCGCTCACCTTGCGCCCGGCCCGGGCCGAGCCGACCGAAGCGGCATAGGCCATCATCTCGGCCATCTCGGTGCCGGCGCAGTGGCGCGCGTCCATGGCCAGGAAGGCAACCTTCGGCAGGTCGGCGCACATGGTGTAGGCGTTGTAGGCGGCGACGCAGGCCGGCCCCAGCTTCTGCAGCAACAGGGTTTCCAGGTCGACCAGGTGGTAGAGCGATCCGGTGACGTAGATCAGCGGTTCGCCGGCCCCGACCCAGCGGCTCTCCTCGTAGCGCAGATCGATGTCGAAGCCGATGCCGCGCTCCGCCGCGACGCCCTCCAGCCAGGCGATGGCAAGCCTCGGTGCCGAGACGCAGGGCCGTCTGAGGAACAGCGCGTAGGTCACCTTCCGGTCGCCGAAGCGCCCGACCACGTCCTGGGTGCGGTTGAAATAATGGTCGGTCCAGGCGTTGATGTCGCCGTTCCGGCGCGGCCAGGCGGTGGTCGCCTGGCTATCGGACTCCTCGCCATCATTCGGCACGGCAGGCGCCGTTGCGGCCTCCGGCCGAACGATTTCCTTCGCCATGGCGCTGCCTTTCGCTAACCGAACCGCTTGGCCCGCTTGCCTTACGATGCCGCCGCCACCCGCCGCCCGTTGCCGGCCAGCGCGGCGCGCTCTTCCTTCAGGTGCTCGGAGATCAGGAAGGCGAGCTCCAGGGCCTGGCTGGCGTTGAGGCGCGGGTCGCAATGGGTGTGATAGCGGTCGCCGAGGTGTTCGTCGCTGATCGCCTGGGCGCCGCCGATGCACTCGGTCACGTCCTGGCCGGTCATCTCGAAATGCACGCCGCCGGCATAGCTGCCCTCGGCCTGGTGCACCTCGAAGAAGCTCTTCACCTCCTTGAGGATACGCTCGAACGGCCGGGTCTTGTAGCCGGAGGAGGACTTGATGGTGTTGCCGTGCATGGGATCGCAGGACCAGACGACCTTGCGGCCTTCCCGGGCGACGGCCTTGACCAGCGGCGGCAGGCCGGCCGCCACCTTGTCGGCCCCCATGCGCGCGATCAGGGTGAGGCGCCCGGGCTCGTCCTCCGGATTGAGCGCGTCGATCAGCCGCAGCAAGTCGTCGGGCTCCAGGCTCGGCCCGCACTTGAGGCCGATCGGGTTCTTGACCCCACTGAGGAACTCCACGTGGGCCTCGCCGAGCTCCCGCGTGCGGTCGCCGATCCACAGGAAGTGGGCCGAGCAGTCGTACCACTGGCCGGTCAGGCTATCGACCCTCGTCAAGGCCTGCTCGTAGTTCAGCAACAGGGCCTCGTGGCTGGTGTAGAAATCGGTCTCGCGCAGCTGCGGCGCCGTTTCCGGGGTCAGCCCGCAGGCCGCCATGAATTCGAGCGTCTCGTCGATGCGCGCGGCCATGGCCTCATAGCGCTCGCCTTGGGGGCTGCCATCGACGAACTCCAGGGTCCACTGATGCACCTTGTGGAGGTCGGCGAAGCCGCCCTGGGCGAAGGCGCGCAGCAGGTTGAGGGTAGCCGCCGACTGATTGTAGGCGCGCAGCAAGCGCTCCGGGTTCGGCGTCCGCGCGGCCGGCTCGAACTCGATGCCGTTGATGATGTCGCCCCGATAGCTCGGCAGCTCCTCGCCGCCCTGCACCTCGTTCGGCGCCGAGCGCGGCTTGGCGAACTGGCCGGCCATCCGGCCCACCTTGACGATCGGGCAGGTCGCACCGAAGGTCAGCACCACCGCCATCTGCAGCAGCACCCGGAAGGTGTCGCGGATGTTGTTGGGGTGGAACTCGGCAAAGCTCTCGGCGCAGTCGCCGCCTTGCAGCAGAAAGGCCTTGCCCTCGGCCACCTGGCCGAGTTGCTCCTTGAGCCGCCGCGCCTCGCCGGCGAAGACCAGGGGCGGATAGTTGGCAAGCCGCGCCTCGACCTCGGCCAGCGCCGCCTCGTCCGGATAACTGGGGACCTGACGGATTTCCTTCCCGCGCCAGGACTCCGGGCTCCACTTCGCGGTCATTTTGGACCTCGCTTCCTCAGGACCACTCACTCAATTCCGCCCCAACACCCAGGGCTAACTTGGGGCTTACTTGGGGGGAGACGGGGTTGTAGCGGCCCAGGCCCGAGTTTTCCACAGGAAACGGCAGAGGCAAAGGGGCCGGTCGCCGGCTCACCGCCAACGCCAGCCGCCACGCAAAGAGCTGCAATTGGCGCCGAACGGCCTCCGAAACTCTCATATGTGGCTCATTCTAGGCCTTTTAACGGGGATTCGCCGCGCAGGCCTCACCGGCAAGCGCCCCCCAAGGACCTTCCGAGCGCCCATTTGCCGGCCCATGGACGCCCTCATTCGGCCATGAAGTTGGGCAGGATCGGGTGCCGGGAGATGGTGTCGCCGGCAATCCAGGTCCCATCGGACTGCCCGGCGGCTTTCCTAAATCCTAAGGACCCGCGATTTAGGCTCCGAGACATGCTGCGCGAACGCTTGAAGACCCACTGGGCGGCCTTCCGCCCCCACCTGAAGGAAACGCCGGCGCGCTTTCCGCTGGCCTTTGCCGCGGCGCTCGCCTTCAGCGCCCTGGTCCTCCTCAGCATTCACGACCTCTCGCTGCTCGACGACGACGAGGTCCTGGGGCGCAGCCTGTGGTTCTGCGTCATCGCCTTCTTCCTGTTCCTCGCCGGCCATCTCCTGGGCGAGTCCCGCGACTGGCCGAAACCGCTCACAATCCTCATCACCCTCGCTGCGGGCGGCTTGCTGGCCTGGCGGGTGGCGACCGCCGACCTCGAGTCCTTCTGGACGAGCGGCCTCAACCTCTTCTTGGCGCCGGCCTGCGTGCTGGCGGTCATGGCCGCCCCTTTCACCCGGGCGCGCCCGTCGGATGGGGCCGACGACGCCCTGTGGCACTTCAACCGGCTCGCCTGGTTCGGCTGCGCCTTCGGCCTGCTGGTCGGCGTGGTGCTGGGCGCCGGCGTCTCGGGCGCCTTCGCGGCGCTCGACGCGCTCTTCGGGCTCAACGTGCCGGGCGAGCTCTACGGCGACGTCTGGACCCTCTCCCTCGCCCTGCTGGCGCCCTGGCTGGCGCTGGCCGGCATCCCGCGTAGCTTCGCCGCGCCGGAGACGAGCGCAGATGTACCCCTGGTGCCGCGCCCCCTCGCCTTCCTCGCCAGCTACATCTTGATTCCGCTCGCGATCGCCTATTTCGCCATCCTCTATGCCTTCATGGTCAAGATCGCCGTGCTCTGGGAGCTGCCCAAGGGCGAGGTGGCGGTGCTGATCATGGGCTACGCCGGCTTCGGCGTGGCGGCGCATCTCATCGCCTATCCCCTGCGCGAGACGGGGGCCTGGCACGTCCGCAAATTTCATCGCTGGTTCTATCCCGCGCTCCTCGTCCCGGCCGGGCTTCTGGCCCTGGCGATCTGGGTTCGGGTCGAGGCCTACGGCATCACCGAGGACCGCTATCTGGTCATGGCCTTCGCCGCCTGGCTACTGCTGCTCGCCCCCTTCATGACCCTGAAGCCGAAAACCGGCCTCAAGGCCGTGCCCCTGTCCCTCGCGGCCCTGCTGGCGCTCGGCTCGTTCGGGCCGTGGGGCGCGGAGGACCTCTCCAAGACCAGCCAAATGGCGCGGCTGGCCGAGGTCCTCACCAGAAATGACATTCTAAGGGACGGCCGGATCATCCCTGCCGCCTCCGAAGATGGCGACGGCGTGGCGCAAGAGGACATGGTCCAGGTGTCCTCTATCGTCAATTATCTGCGCGAGTCCGGCAAGCACGAGGCCCTGGCGCCCTGGTTCGAAGGGAGCGAGTTCGACTTCGCCGCCAATCCCTATGCCAAGGAGATCGTCGAGGCCATGGGCCTCACCTATCAGCTCTATGTGGACGCGAGCCCCGGCTTCCACTTCTACGCCCAGCAGAACGCCAAGCTGGCCTCCATCGAGGGCTTCGAGCGGATCGGCCGCATCAACCTTTATTCTTATAACGGCAAGCTCTGGGAAGGCAGCCTGGGCCCCGACGCCGGCGGCGAAAGCTACGCCTTCAGCTTCCATCCCGCGACAGGCCTCCTCACGGTCTCGGCCCCGGACGGCGCCGCGTTGGACATGGACCTCAAGGCCTTCGTCGCCCTCTTGAGCCAGCAGGGCGCCAACCGGGCGGTCGAGGACTTCACCCTGGAAGCCCGCGACGACCCCTTGCGGGTGCGCCTAGTGTTCCAGAGCCTGAACGGGACCTTGCGCGACACCCGCGCCGAGATTCACGCCGGCGACATGATGGTCCTGATCGACCGCACGGACCGGTGAGGCCTCACTCCGCCGCCTGCTCGTGCTCCTGCTTAACCGGCTCGCGCATGGTGACAAACTCCTCGGCGGCGGTCGGGTGGATGCCGACGGTGGCGTCGAAGTCGGCCTTGGTGGCGCCCATCTTGATGGCGATGGCGACGCCCTGGACGATCTCCGCCGCGTCCAGGCCCACCATGTGGGCGCCCACCACCTTCTGGCTGTCTCGCGCGACGATCAGCTTCATCATGGTCTTCTCGTCGCGGCCCGAGAGGGTGTGCTTCAGGGGCCGGAAGGTGGAGCGGTAGAGGTCGAGCGCGCCCACTTCGGCGCGGGCCTGGGCCTCGGTCAAGCCCACCGTGGCGACCGGCGGCTGGCTGAACACCGCCGAGGCCACGTTGGCGTGGTCCATGGCCCGGGGATTGTTTCGAAAGACCGTGTCGACGAAGGCCATGGCCTCCTGGATCGCCACCGGGGTCAGGTTGATGCGGTCGGTCACGTCGCCGACGGCGTAGACGTTGGGCTGGCTGGTTTGGGAGAAGGCGTCCACCTTCACCGCCCCCTTGTCGTCGAGATCGACGCCGGCCGCGTCCAGGCCCAGGTTCTCGGTGTTGGGC
>CALJXB010000302.1 GCA_937974415.1 uncultured Kiloniellales bacterium | reverse complement strand
GGCGCGCGGGTGCTGACCACGCTGCTCTACGAAATGGGCAAGCGCGACGCCAAGAAGGGCCTGGCCACCTTGTGCATCGGCGGCGGCATGGGCATCGCCATGTGCGTGGCGCGCGACTGAGGTAGCGAATTCCGGGCCGATCTCGACAGCACCAAAAGGAGGGTTAAGGCATGGCACGCGTAGCTCTGGTGACCGGGGGCACCCGGGGCATTGGCGAAGCGATTTCCAAGGCACTTAAGGACGCCGGCTTTCAAGTCGCCGCCACCTACGGCGGCAATGACGAAGCGGCGGCCAAGTTCAAGGATGCGACGGGAATCGCCGTTTATAAATGGGACGTCGGCGATTTCGACGCCTGTCAGAAAGGCATCGCCCAGGTCGAGGCCGACGTGGGACCGGTCGAGGTGCTGGTGAACAACGCCGGCATCACCCGCGACGGCATGTTCCACAAGATGAGCGCGGAGAACTGGGGCGCGGTGATCACCACCAACCTCAACTCCCTGTTCAACATGACGCGCGGTGTCATCGAGGGCATGCGCGCCCGCAGCTATGGTCGGGTCATCTCGATCTCCTCGGTGAACGGCCAGAAGGGTCAGATGGGCCAGTCCAACTATTCGGCGGCCAAGGCGGGCCTGATCGGCTTCACCAAGGCGCTGGCCCAGGAAAACGCCTTCAAAGGCATCACGGTGAACGCCGTGGCGCCGGGCTACATCGCCACCGAGATGGTGCGCGCGGTGCCGGAGGAGGTGCTGAACTCCAAGATCATCCCACAGATCCCGGTCGGGCGGCTGGGCGAGGCCGAAGAGGTCGCCCGCGCGGTGGTCTTCCTGGCGGCAGAGGAGAGCGGTTTCATCACCGGCTCGACCCTGACCATCAACGGCGGCCAATACATGGCCTAGTGCCGCGGGTCGGCCCGGATCGGGTCGGATAGGCTTACTGTATGAGATCGGGCGGCCGCTTTGCCTCGGCCGCCCGATTTTCTTTCGTCAAACCGTCATATCTCTTGTGCTAGACCGGTTCCGGCTCGAACGGAACCCGCCGGTTCCACCGATTCTCGAATTGGTTTAGACTCTCCTGCCATGCATACCGATGTCGTCGATCTCAGGGATTTCTACGAGACGCGCCTAGGTCAGGTGGCGCGCCACATGATCCGCCGCGGCATCCGCGCCATGTGGCCCGATCTCAGAGGCTTCAGCCTGCTGGGCCTGGGCTACGCGACCCCCTATCTGCGCCAGTTTCGCGGCGAGGCGGAGCGGGTGATCGCCTTGATGCCCGCGGGCCAGGGGGTGATCCACTGGCCGCCGGAGGGACCCTGGGCGGTGGCGCTCAGCGACGAAACCGAGCTGCCGCTGCCCGACTACTCGCTCGACCGGGTCCTGCTGGTGCACAGCCTGGAGAGCAGCGAAGGCTTGTCGGCGCAGCTCGGCGAAATTTGGCGGGTTCTGACCGGCGACGGGCGGCTCCTGGCGGTGGTGCCCAACCGGCGCGGCATCTGGGCTCGGGTCGACCGCACGCCGTTCGGCTCCGGTCACCCCTACAGCAAGCCGCAGCTCTCCAAGCTCCTGCGCGCCAACATGTTCACGCCGACCCGCGACGCCGGGGCGCTCTTCGTGCCGCCGACCCGCTCGCGGGCGCTGCTGCGCTCGGCGGCGGCCTGGGAGCGCATCGGCGGCCGGTGGTTTCCGCGCTTCGCCGGGGTCGAGCTGATAGAGGCCGGCAAGCAGCTCTATTCGCCCAGCATGACGGCCCAAAAGGTCACGCGCCGCCGGCGGCCTGTGGTCGTCCCCTTGCCTCAGGTAGCGCGGCGCCTGCCCCGCCAACCGACCAGCTAGTCCTTTCGCAAAAGAAACAGTGCGCTCTGGCCGAACAAGTTGGCCAGGTGAAGCGACTGCTGCGGCGTGGCCTGTCCGCGCGCATCCAACGACAGCGCCCGCTCGACGCTGATGCCGAGCTCGTGGCAAAGCGCCGAGAAGTCGCGGATGGTGCAGAAGTGAATGTTGGGAGTCTCGTGCCAGGACGCCGGCAAGGCCGCGGTCACCGGCATGCGCCCGCGGCACAGCAGGTAGAGCCGGGACTGCCAGTGACCGAAGTTGGGAAACGACACGATGGCGCGCCGACCGATCCGCACCAGCTGCTCCAGGACATGACGCGGATCGTGGGTCGCCTGCAGGGTCTGGCTCAAGATAGCGTAGTCGAAGGCACCGGCCGGGTAGTCGGTCAGGTCCGTATCAGCGTCGCCCTGGATCACGCTGAGGCCTTGGCTGACGCAGGCGTTGACCCCTTCCTGGCTCAGCTCGATGCCACGGCCGGTGACCTGCTTGGCGAAGGCCAGGTGCTCGAGCAAGGCCCCGTCGCCGCAGCCGATATCGAGCACCCGGGCGCCGGGCTCGATCATGTCGGCGATCAGCTGCAGGTCGGCGCGGATCTTGCTGGCCTGGCGCCGGACCCGCAGGTCGCGGGGGCTCATGGCGCCGTCAGCCCCAATTGCTCGCCGCATCCGAAGAGAAAGCCCCGCAGGGTGTCCCAGAACTCCGGCTCCTCGAGCAGAAATGCGTCGTGGCCCTTGTCGGACTCGATCTCGACGAAGCTCACGTCGGCAGCCGAGGCGTTGAGCGCCCGCACCAGATCCCGGCTCTCCGAGGTCGGAAACAGCCAGTCGCTGGTGAAGGAGATGACGCAGTAGCGCACCGGCGTGTCCTGAAAGGCCTTCGCCAGGGAGCCGTCGTAGTCCGCGGCCAGGTCGAAATAGTCCATCGCCCGGGTGATGTAGAGATAGGAGTTGGCGTCGAATCGGTCGACGAAGGTCGATCCCTGATGGCGCAAGTAGCTCTCGACCTGGAAGTCCGCTTCGAAACCGTAGGTCACGCCGCTGCGGTCCTGCAGGCGGCGGCCGAACTTGCGGGTCAGCGCCGGCTCGGAGAGATAGGTGATGTGCGCCGCCATGCGGGCGACCGCCAGGCCCCGGCTCGGCACCTTGCCATGCCGGTAATAGTCGCCGTCGCACCAGTTCGGGTCGGCCATGATGGCCTGCCGGCCGACCTCGTGGAAGGCGATGTTTTGCGCCGTATGGCGGCCCGATGTGGCGATCGGGACGGCAGCGAAGATGCGCTCCGGATAGCTCGCCGCCAGCTGCACCACCTGCATGCCGCCCATGGAGCCGCCGAGCGAGCAGAACAGCCGCTCGATCCCCAGGTGATCGAGCAGCAGGACCTGGGCGCGCACCATGTCGGCGACCGTGATCACGGGAAAGCCGAGCCCCCAGGGCTCGCCGGTCGCCGGGTTGATCTCGCGCGGGCCGATGCTGCCCATGCAGCCGCCCGGCACGTTGGCGCAGATGACGAAGTAGCGCTCCGTGTCGAGCGTCTTTCCGGGCCCGACCATCATGTCCCACCAGCCGGGCTTGCCGGTGATCGGATGGTCGCCGGCGAGGTATTGGTCGCCAGTGAGCGCGTGGCACACCAGGACCGCGTTGCTGCGCTCGCTGTTGAGGCTGCCATAGGTCTGATAGGCCATGGTGAAGGGCCCCAGCTCGACACCGCAGTCGAGCCTGAGCGGCCGGTCGCGGCCGAGCTCGACGCGCGCGCCCGGCAGGGTCTCGACTCTGGCCGCCCAAGTCTCTGCAAGGTCTTGTTTATTCATCAGGCTTTCGGCCGCGGCCCCTCCTCGGCGAGCGGATAGCTAGGGGGTCAAGCATGCGCCTGTCAACGCTTTCCTCGGCTCCAGGTTTTCTTTGCTTTTGGCGGAGTCACGGACTAATTCTAGGCGCTCGCGAGCCTGAAACCATAGACACCATGACTGCCGACACCCCTTCGCTGGACGAACTGCGCCGCGAAATAGACGAGATCGACGTTGCGGTCCACGACCTCCTGATGCGCCGGGTGGCCTTGGCCGACGCGGTCGGCCACGTCAAAGGCGAGGGCGGGCCCTTTATCCGGCCCGGGCGCGAGGCGCGGATCCTCCGCCGCCTGGTGGCGCGTCACGAGGGGCCCCTGCCCAAGATCGTCCTGGTCAGCATTTGGCGCGAGATCATATCGGCCATGACGGCGCTCGAGGGGCCTTACGCCGTCGCCGTCTACACGCAGGCCACGAGCCAGGACGGCTTGCCGGCGCTCGCCCGCGCCCACTACGGCGCCGAGCGCCCGATCAGCGCCCACCAGACCATCCTGGGCGTGTTGCGCGCCGTCAGCGACGGGCACGCGACGGTCGGCCTGCTGCCGTTGCCGCAAGGCGAGGAAGCCGATCCCTGGTGGCGCAATTTGGTGCGTACCGGCCCGGACGTGCCAAAGATCATCGCCCGCCTGCCCTTTGCGCCCCTCGATCGCCGCTTCGAAGGGCTGGAGGCGCTTGCGATCTCCCTGGCGCCGCCGGAAGCCAGCGACCGGGACCGCAGCTACTTGGTGGTCGAGAACGCCGCCCAGCTCTCGCGCGGCGGTTTGCGGGACGCGCTCGCCCGCGCCGACTTCCACGTAGTCGACATGCAGAACTGGTCGGCCGCAGGCAAAGTTCCTTGGGTGCTGGTCGAAATGGACGGCTTCCTCGATGCGACGGACCCTCGCGTGCGGCGTCTCGCCGAGGACGACGACTCGCCGATCGGCCAAGTCTGGGCGATCGGCAGCTATGCCGTCCCGCTGACCGCGGAGGAGCTGGCCCCGGACGTGGGGCCGGGGCCGTCTGCATGAGCCTGACACCCCGGCCGGGCATTCTCGGCGTGGCGCCCTACGTGGGCGGCGCCGCAACGGCGCCCGGCTTCGCCGAGCCGATCCGTCTGGCCTCGAACGAAAACCCGCTCGGCGCCAGCCCGCAGGCCCGGGAGTCCTACGCGGCGGCCGCGGACGAGCTGCACCGCTATCCCGACGGAAGCGCCGACGCACTGCGCCGGGCGATCGCCGAGTGCCACGGCCTGGACCCGGCGCGCATCGTCTGCGGCAATGGATCGGACGAGCTGATCAGCCTGCTGATCCGCGCCTATGCCGGGCCCGGCGACGAGGTGCTGTACAGCGCCCACGGCTTCCTCATGTACGCCATTGCCGCCCGAACCGCCGGCGCCACGCCCGTCGCGGTGCCGGAGCGCGACCTGAGCGCCGACCTGGACGCCCTGATCGGCCGGGCGGGCTTGCGCACCCGGGTCGTCTGCCTCGCCAACCCCAACAATCCGACCGGCAGCTGCCTCAGCGGCGCCGATCTCGAGCGCCTGGTCGAAGGCCTGCCGGACCACGTGCTGTTGCTGCTCGACGCCGCCTATGCGGAATACGTGATGCGCAACGACTACGAGGACGGCGCCAGGCTGGTCGAGGCCTCCAACCGGGTGGTCATGACGCGCACTTTCTCCAAGATCCACGGCCTGGCGGGCCTGCGCCTCGGCTGGGCCTATGCCTCGGCCGAGGTGGCCGACGTGCTCAACCGCATGCGCGGGCCGTTCAACGTGACGGCGCCGGCCCTGGCGGCCGGGCTGGCGGCCATCGAGGACCGCGACCACGCGGCGCGGTCGCGCGACC
>CALJXB010000301.1 GCA_937974415.1 uncultured Kiloniellales bacterium | reverse complement strand
GAGCCGGGCGAGGAAGCGCTTGTGCCAGCGCGCCACCAGGGGCGCGCCGGCGGCGATGCGCCGCGCTGTCTCGTAAGCCTCGGCCTCGACTTGATCGTCGGCGACGACGCGGGTGACCAGGCCCTTCTCGCGGGCCTCCGCCGCGCCGAACACCCGGCCCTCCAGGAGGATCTCCAGCGCCGCGGCGGGCCCGACCAGGCGGCGCAAGCCGTCGATCTCCGGATAGGCCATGACCAGGCCGAGGCGGTTGATCGGCACCCCGAAGCGGCTCGACTCGCCGCAGATCCGGAGGTCGCAGAGGGCGGCGATCTCCAGGCCGCCGCCGACGCAGACCCCCTCGATCAACGCCACGGTCGGATGGCGGCAGGTCTTGAGGGCGGCGAGGGCCCCATGCAGGACCTCGCCATAGGCCTTGGCCTCCTTGGCGTTGGACCGCTCCGACTCGAACTCGGCGATGTCGTTGCCCGGCGAGAAGGCCTTGCCCCCGGCGCCGCGAAGCACCAGGCAGCGCAGGGCCTCGTCGCCGGCGAGCGCCGTCACCGCTTTGCCCAGGCGGCGCCACATATCCTTGGTCATGGCGTTGAGCTTTTCCGGCCGGTTCAACGCCACCGTCGCGATGTCGCCGTCCCGTTCGATCGCGATGTATTCGGACATGGCCGCCCCCCTCTCGCCGTTCCGGTATTGTCGTTCGCCTTGATCGATCGCGCAATTTCCGGCGCTTTTCAATCTAGCGGAGACTCCGTCCCCTGTCCGGCCAGCGATGCCATCTGTTGCCGATCGACAATCTTGCCGTGGCTGATCACATGGGCCGGTGCCGCGTGATAGCGCAAGGCTTCGAGCTCGTCCGGCTGGTCCAGCACGACGAGATGGGCGGGCGCCCCGACCTCGAGCCCGAAATCCGCGATGTTCATGGCCCGCGCCGGGTTCACCGTGACCATGTCGTAAAGCTGGTCGATCTCCTCGCGCGCGGTCATCCAGAGGAGATGGGAGGCGAGAAAGGCCACCTCCAGCATATTGTTGCGGCCGAAGGGGTAGTAGGCGTCCGATATGTCGTCCTGGCCGAGGCAAACCGGGACGCCTTCGTCCAGCAGCTCCTTGACCCGGGCATGCAGGGGCCCGGTGTGGGGGTCGCTGACGACGCTCACGCGCGCGCGTTTCAACGTTCCCGCCAGGCGCTGAAAGTACGGCAGCGGATAGAGCGACATGGCCCGGCAGTGGTGGGCGAGGGCCCGGCCTTGCCAGCCGCGCTGGATGGCTTCAAGCGCCATCAGCTCGAGCGTCCGCAGGCCGGCGTCCCCGGCATCGTCCAGCAGCATGGAGACGTTTTTGTCGAAGTCCTGGGCGAGATCGAAGCAGACCTTGATGTGCTCGGAGGCATCGGCGTCGGAGTATTCGATCCAGGGGATGCCGCCGACCACATCGGCGCCGAGCTCGAGCGCCTGGCGCAGCAACTCAGCGGTGCCGGGTTCGCGCACGATGCCGTCTTGGGCGAAGGCCGTGACCTGGATGTCGACGATGCCCTCGAACTCCTCGCGCACCGCCAGCAGCGCCTTCACGCCCTCCAGCCGCGCCTTGCCGTCGACGTCCGCCAGGGCCCGGATGTGAAGGTTGCCGTGATAGGCCGCCAAGGCCACGGCGCGGCGGGCGTTGTCGGCGATCCAGGACGCCTCGTAGTCCGCCTTGATGGCGCTCGCCAGCTCGATGGCGGTCATGGCCTTGCCCATGCCCGCCCCGTGGTAATCCTTGAGCGCCGCCTCCTCCATCATCGGCAGGGTCCAGACTTTGCACAGATGGAGATGAGGGTTGACGAAGGACTCCGTGACCAGATTTTCCCGGGCGTCGATCTCGTTCGCCGCGCACCCGTCGAGACCTTCCCCGATCGCAGCCAACCGCCCTTCGGCGATACCGATCTCGAAAAGGCGATACGGGCGCCCGCGCAATCGGGCGCGGCGGATCAGGATGTCGTAGCTCTCTGGACGGTCTGCCATGGCCGCGGCCTCCGTTGTTCCAATCCCGGGTCGGGGCCAGCCTTTCGAGGCTGAAATGTTTCCACTCAGGCCGGGATCGGCTCGGTCTTGGTGTTTCGCCGGTCGGCCGCGGCGGCCTCGGCGAGGTGGTCGAGGGCGGCCTGCACGCCGCCGGTCCGGTGAGGCACGCCGGCGAGGCCGAGGCCCAGCTCGACGCCGGACAGCGTGCCCGCCAGCATGAGGTCGTTGAAGTCGCCCAAGTGGCCGATGCGGAAGACCCGGCACTGGACCTTGCCCAGGCCGTTGCCCAGCGACATGTCGAAACGCTCCAGCACCTGGGCGCGAAAGGCGTCGGCGTCGTGGCCCTCGGGCATCAGCACGGCGGTGAGCGAGTTGCTGTGCTCCCGCGGGTCCTGGCAGAGCGTCTCGAGCCCCCAGGCCGCAACGGCGCGCCGGGTCGCCTCGCCGTGGCGGGCATGGCGCGCGAAGACCCGTTCGAGGCCCTCGTCCAGCAGCATGTCGAGGGCCTCGCGCAGGCCGAACAGCAGATTGGTTGCCGGTGTGTAGGGGAAGAAGCCCTTGGCGTTGGTCGCCAGCATCTCGTCCCAGGCCCAATAGCTGCGCGTCAGGCCTGCCATTTCCGACGCCTTCAGGGCCTTCTCGCTCACCGCGTTGAAGCTCAGCCCCGGCGGCAGCATGAGGCCCTTCTGGGAGCCGGCCACGGTCACGTCGACGCCCCAGTCGTCGTGCCGGTAGTCGATGGAGGCGAGCGAAGAAATTGTATCGACCATGAAGAGCGCCGGATGGCCGGCCCGGTCGATGGCCGCACGCACGTCGCCGACCCGGCTGGCGACTCCGGTCGAGGTCTCGTTGTGGACGATGCAGACGGCCTTGATCTCGCCGCCCGAATCTTCGGAGAGCCGTTCCTCGATGGCGTTCGGGTCGACGCCCCGGCGCCAGTCTCCGGGCAGGAAGTCGACTTCGAGGGCGAGCCGCTCGGCGAGGCGCCGCCACAGGGTCGCGAAATGGCCGGTCTCCGCCATGAGGACCCGGTCGCCGGGCGAGAGCGTGTTCACCAGGGCGGCCTCCCAGGCGCCGGTACCCGAGGCCGGGAACACGATGACCGGCTGCGCGGTCTGGAACACCGTTCTGAGGTCGGCCAGGAGGCCCTTGCAGAGGGCGCCGAAGGCCGGCCCCCGGTGATCGATGGTGGGCCGCTCGATGGCGCGCAAGATCCGCCCCGGCACGTTGGTCGGGCCCGGGATCTGCAGGAAATGGCGGCCGGCCTCTCTGGTCATGGGCTGTGCGCGCTCCCCGTTCGAGGCGAACCGCCGGGGCGGCCTGCCACTGGCGTTTAGTTTAGGCCTCCCGCGGGCTTAGGAAAGCCCCGAGATGGCATATCCCGGCCGCCCGGACGAGAACCGGTCCACCTTGCAGGAGACCGCGAAGCGGATCTATCTCGATCTGCAGGAAACCGATGCCAAGCGCAATTCACACCCGATGCGAGGAGGTGCGGACCTCGGGCATCGAGGATTGGATGCACGAGACCACGGATAACCGCGTCGGCTATCCGCACCATCGCCCTGCGGTCTCTCTGGTCAAAGACCCGGCTGTTCGACCGCTACGCCCCGACGAGAGTGTCAGGGACAGGGGATCATCTGACAGCGATCCCAGACTGGCTGGATGGGCGGCGGTCGAAATGTCCGCTTAACCCCCAACATGCGACGAATTGAAGGCTGCAGGGGAAGTACCGCTTGTGACCC
>CALJXB010000300.1 GCA_937974415.1 uncultured Kiloniellales bacterium | reverse complement strand
GGCCGCAGGGGGGCATGTCTTGTGGCAGCCGCGGCGAATTTTAAGCACATTGTTGCGCTGTGAATTATTTTTTAAAACCTTGACTTTGAGTGTGAATTAAATATATTACGATCTCAGGCTGGATAAATAGGTATTTCCCATGAGGGCAGCGTGAAATGAAGTACTACCCGGCCTTCCTCGATCTCTCCAGCCGCCCGGTGTTGCTGGTTGGCGGCGGCGAGCCGGCGGCGCGAAAGCTTCGGCTTCTGCTCAAGGCCGGCGCGCGGGTCACCGCCGTGGCGCCGCACGTCACCGGTGAAATTGGAAACCTGGCCGTGGCCGGCCGCATCACCCTGCACCGCCGGTGTTTTCGTCCGACCGATCTGGAGGGCCAGGGCTTGGTCATCGGTGCGACGGGCCTGGCGGCAGTCGACGCCGAAGTCTCGCGTGCCGCCGAGGCGGCGGGGCTTTCCGTCAACATCGTCGACCGACCCGAGCTCTCGACCTTCGTTACGCCGGCGATCGTCGATCGCGATCCCGTGGTCATTGGCATATCGACCGGGGGCGCCGCACCGGTTCTGGCGCGCCGCATTCGCGCCGCCATCGAGGCCATATTGCCTTCGCGACTGGGGCGGCTCGCATCCTTCGCCGAGACCTTCCGGTCCGCCGTCGCGGCCCTGGTTCCCGACGGCCAATCCCGCCGAGCCTTCTGGGATGTCTTCTTCGACGGCCCAATTGCACGCTCCGTGCTGTCGGGCGACGAACGGGCCGCCCGCGAAACCATGCTCTCCCTGGTCAACCGCCGCGGTGCCAAGGAGGTCCCGGAAGGCTCGGTGGCGATCGTCGGGGCCGGGCCCGGAGACCCGGATCTCCTGACGCTTCGGGCTCTCACTGCGCTGCAGAGCGCCGACGTCGTGGTCTACGACCGGCTGATCGGTCCTGAGATCCTGGATCGCGCCCGGCGCGATGCCGAGCGGATCTATGTCGGCAAGGCCGAGGGCAATCACGCGGCGAGCCAGGACGAGATCAACGCCTTGCTCCTCGAGCACGCTCGTGAAGGAAAGCGTGTTGTGCGCCTCAAGGGCGGCGATCCCTTCATTTTCGGGCGCGGCGGCGAGGAGGTGGAGTTTCTGCGCCGGCATGGCGTCGCGGTGGAACTGGTGCCGGGAATCACGGCGGCAACGGCCGCGGCAGCGTCGGCCGGCATACCACTGACCCATCGCGGCCTGGCACAGGCAGTGACTCTGGTAACCGGCCACGGCGCCGAAGGGGAGCCGGATGTCGACTGGGCCGCGCTGGCGAGCGCCAACCATACCGTGGCCCTCTACATGGGCCTGTCGAACGCGGGTCGGGTCGCCGAGCGGCTGATCGGCAACGGGCGGGCACCCGGCACCCCGGTCGCCGTGGTCTCGCGGGCGAGCCTGCCGAACCAGCGGATCGAGATCGGCCGGCTGGGCGAGCTCGGGTCGCTGGTGCGCGACCGGGCCGTCGAGGGGCCGGCGCTGATCGTGATCGGCGAAGTGGTCGCTCTCGGCCAGGTGGATACCCTGGTCGAGACCCTGCCGCTGCGGGCGGCGGCGGGATAGACCGGGCATAGGAAAAGTCGGAGGCACGACAGATGAGCGCCAAAGTCATGACAGCGAACCTCCTGCGCGACGGTGACGTGGTCTATCTCACCGCTGCCGGCACTTGGTCGCTTTGGCTCAGCGAGGCCTGGGTCGTCCACGACCAGGACGGCGAGGCGGAGCTCGAGGCCGGCGCCCAGCAGGCCGAGCGGGACCGGCTGGTGGTCGGGCCCTACCTGATGGACGTCGCCGAAAGCGATCGGGGGCCGCAGCCGATCGGCACCCGCGAGAAGATTCGCGCCAAGGGGCCGACGGTTCATCCCCACTTCGGAAAACAGGCCATGGACGGCGCCAGCCACCACCTGGGCGCCGAAGGGGCGGAGTGATGTATCGCTACGACGAATTCGACGAGACCCTGGTTCGCGAGCGCGTCGCGCAATTCCACGGCCAGGTGGCGCGCCGGCTGGCCGGCGACATGACCGAGGATCAGTTCAAGCCGCTCAGGCTCATGAACGGCCTCTACCTGCAGCTCCATGCCTACATGCTGCGGGTCGCGATTCCCTACGGCACCCTCTCGTCCCGGCAGATGCACCGCCTTGCCGACATCGCGCGCGACTACGACAAGGACTACGGCCACTTCACCACCCGCCAGAACATCCAGTACAACTGGCCGAAGCTGGAAGACGTGCCAGCCATTCTCTCGGACCTGGCCGACGTGGAGATGCACGCCATCCAGACCAGCGGCAACTGCATCCGCAACGTCACCGCCGACCAATACGCCGGCGTGGCGGCCGAGGAGATCGAAGACCCGCGCATCTATGCCGAGATCATCCGCCAGTGGTCGACCTTCCACCCGGAGTTCACCTTCCTGCCGCGCAAGTTCAAGATTGCCGTGACCGGATCGCCCCACGACCGGGCGGCGGTGCGCCTGCACGACATCGGCTTGCACATGCGTCGCCGCGGCAACAACGGCAGCGGCGAGACCGGCTTCGAGGTGATCGTCGGCGGCGGCCAGGGGCGCACCCCGGTGATCGGCAAGACGATCCGCAAGTTCCTGCCGAAACAGCACCTGCTGTCCTACCTGGAGGCGATCCTCAGGGTCTACAATCAGCTCGGCCGGCGCGACAATCTTTACAAGGCGCGCATCAAGATCCTGGTCAACAGCGTCGGACCGGACGTCTTCGCCCGCATGGTCGAAGAGGAGTGGGCGCACATCAAGGACGGCGCCCTTGGCCTGCCGGAGGAGGAGGTCGAGCGCATCACCGCCTATTTTGCGCCGCCGGACTACGAGGC
>CALJXB010000299.1 GCA_937974415.1 uncultured Kiloniellales bacterium | reverse complement strand
CAGGCGCCCGTTGCGGTCGGTCTCGGTCAGTTGTCTGACGCCGAAGCCTAGCTTGCCTTGCTTCGCCTCCATGGCCCGATAGCGCAGCATGAGATGGGGAAAGTCGAGGTCGAACTCGTGGGGCGGCACGTAGGGACACTTGGTCATGAAGCACATGTCGCAGAGCGTGCAGGCGTCGACAACCGGCTTGAAACCCGTGCTCTCGACCGTATCGAGCTCGCCGCTTTCGGACTCGTCGATCAGGTCGAACAGCCGCGGGAAGGAATCGCAGAGATTGAAGCAGCGCCGGCAGCCGTGACAGATGTCGAACACACGCCGCAGTTCGGCGTCGATTTTCTCCGGATCCGTGAAGTCCGGGCTGTTCCAATCGATGGGGTGGCGGGTCGGCGCTTCCAGGCTACCTTCGCGCATGTCTATCGTTCCCCCTTCGCGCGCGCCCGCAAATTCGTGCTCATGAGAGGAAAGTGCGGCATCCTAACGGGCTGCGGCGGCCGTCGCACTGCACGATCCTGCACGCTGGCGCCGGATCGGCCTTCCCGCTTGCCCGCCAAGGGCCCCAAGCCGCCCTGAGCGGCTTTGAGGCCCAAAACGCGTGCGGACGCTTTGTCAGTCGACGATGGTTTCGAGCGCCTTCTGGAACCGGCCGGCGTGGCTCTTTTCCGCCTTCGCCAGGGTCTCGAACCAATCGGCGATTTCGTCGAAGCCTTCCTCGCGGGCGGTGCGTGCCATGCCCGGGTACATGTCGGTGTACTCGTGGGTCTCGCCGGCGATGGCGGCCTTCAGGTTCAATGAGGTATCGCCGATCGGCTCACCGGTCGCGGGGTCGCCGACCTCTTCGAGATATTGTAGATGACCGTGCGCATGGCCGGTCTCGCCCTCGGCGGTGGAGCGAAAGACCGCGGAAATGTCGTTGAAGCCCTCGACGTCCGCTTTCTGGGCAAAGTAGAGATAGCGGCGGTTGGCCTGGCTTTCGCCTGCGAAGGCATCTTTCAGATTGTTCTCGGTTTTCGATCCCTTGAGTGCCGGCATTGATATCTCCCCTATTGGCGTTGGATGCCTGAAACGGCAGTGGTTTCGAGAGGTGCTTCGGCTCGACGCGGCCCCGGATATCGCGTGCTTTGGAGACGCGCCACGCCCTATTCCGTAGATAGAGCCGAGGTCCAGCCCTGTCAATAGTTTAGAACAATTCCAAACTATTATTTATGCGGATAATCAGGAGATTGATCAGGTCTCGAGATTTCGGACGCGGACCACGACGTCGACCCGCTCGATTCGTGTGCCCTCGGGCGGCTCGGGCAGTTCGCGAACGCGCAGTCGATCGCTCGGGATGTCCTGCAGGTCGCCGGTGGCTTCGAAGTAGAAGTGATGGTGGTCGTCCACGTTGGTATCGAAGTAGGAGCGGCCGGGCTCGACCACGACCTCGCGCAGCAGGCCGACCTTGGTGAACTGATGGAGCGTATTGTAAACCGTGGCGACCGACACCCTGACGGCGCTCTCCTCCGCCTCGCTGTGGAGCTGCTCGGCCGTCAGATGGCGATCTCCGCCCTCGAACAAGAGCCGCGCCAAGGCGAGTCGCTGACGGGTCGGGCGGAGCCCGCCAGCCTTGAGGCGCGCGATCAGGCTGCTGTAGGAACGCTCTTTGGCCATGGCCGCTATATAGTCCCTTACCGTCCTATTTAAAGAGTGAAAAACAACCAATTGCATGGCTTCTTGGAATTCATTTAAAACACCTTTATGCGGCGACGCAAGTCGCTCGCAGCGGCCCGGAGGCGGGCCGCGGTTTCGGGCGCGAAAATTCCGCGCCGCACCGCAGCATGACGATTGCTTGCACCACGCGCGGCTATGCTATATTCCGCGCGGGTTAGCCATCCGGCGGCGCGCTGGCGCGCGGCCGGCCCGTGGGGCACAGAGGTGGGGTCGTGACGGAACGAAAGAATAGCTTCAGCTATCAGGAGCTTGTCGAGTGCGCTCATGGCAAGCTGTTCGGCGCCGGCAATGCCCAGCTGCCCCTGCCGCCGATGCTGATGGTCGACCGCATCGCGAAGATTTCCGCCGAGGGCGGCACCCATGGCAAGGGCGAAATCATCGCCGAGCTCGACATCAAGCCCAGCCTTTGGTTCTTCGACTGTCATTTCGAAAACGACCCGGTCATGCCGGGCTGCCTCGGACTGGACGCGCTTTGGCAGCTGGTCGGGTTCTTCCTCGGCTGGCTTGGGGCCCCGGGGCGGGGCCGCGCGCTTGGCGTCAGCGAGGTCAAGTTCACCGGCGAGGTGCTGCCGACGGCCAGGAAAGTTGTCTATCACCTGAACCTCAAGCGAGTCATCATGCGCAAGTTGGTCCTGGGGATCGCCGATGGAATCATGAAGGTGGACGGCGAGACCATATACGAGGCCAAGGATCTCAAAGTCGGCCTGTTCACGGCCTCAGAGGCGGCTTAAAGTCCCATCATGAGACGGGTCGTCGTCACGGGCCTGGGGATCATCTCCAGCATCGGCAACAATAAGGACGAAGTCGTCCAATCCCTTAAGGATGGCCGATCCGGCATAGAGTATTGCCCCGAGTACGAGGAACTGGGCTTCCGTTCCCACGTACACGGCTCGATCAAACTCAATATCGAGGACGTGCTCGACCGTAAGCTGCGCCGATTCATGGGCGACGGCGCGGCCTACAACTACCTGGCCATGGGCCAGGCCATCGAGGACGCGGGGCTGACCGAGCAAGAGGTCTCGAACGAGCGCAGCGGCATCATCATGGGCTCCGGCGGCCCGTCGACCAAGAACATGCTGCAGGCCTTCGACACCATGCGGGAGAAGGGCGCGCGCCGTGTAGGGCCCTTCATGGTGCCGCGGACCATGTCGAACACCAACACCGCGACGCTTGCCGTGCCCTACAAGATCAAGGGCATGAACTACACCATCACCTCGGCCTGCGCGACCAGCTCCCATTGCATCGGCCATGGCGCCGAACTCATTCAATGGGACAAGCAGGATATTGTCTTCGCCGGCGGCGGCGAAGAGCTGCATTGGACCATCACCGTGCTGTTCGATGCCATGCCGGCCTTGTCGTCCAAATACAACGACCGGCCGGCCGAGGCCTCGCGGGCCTTCGACACGGGACGCGACGGCTTCATCATCTCCGGCGGCGGCGGCGTGGTGGTGCTCGAAGAGTTGGAGCACGCCAAGGCGCGCGGCGCCAAGATCTATGCCGAATTGGTCGGCTATGGGGCGACCCCGGACGGCTACGACATGGTTCAGCCGTCGGGCGATGGCGCGGTGCGTTGTATGCGCATGGCACTCAAAGGGATCGGCAACACGCCGGTCGACTACGTCAACACCCACGGCACCAGCACCCCGATCGGCGATGCCGTCGAGCTCAAGGGCATCAAGGAGGTCTTCGGGGCTTCGATGCCGCGGATCAATTCGACCAAGTCGCTCACCGGCCACGCCTTGGGCGCTGCGGGAGCCAATGAAGCGATCTATTCCATACTGATGATGCAGAACAACTTCGTTTGCGCCTCGGCCAACATCGAGGACCTCGACCCCGAGGCCGAAGGCATGCCCATCGTTCGCGAATGCGAGCACGATGTTCATCTCAACTGCGTGATCTCCAACTCTTTCGGATTCGGTGGCACCAACGCCACACTCGCCTTCAAGCGTTACGAGGCATAACCCAGGCTCCAGAAGGCGGAAACCTGAATGGAGAAACCTAGCCTGCAGAGCGTGCCAGGGCCGAATGGCGACCCGGACTCCCGGCGCGGCGAGGCCGCCAAGCCTCTGATGGCGGGTAAGCGCGGCTTGGTGATGGGCGTGGCCAACGACCGTTCGATCGCTTGGGGAATCGCCAAGGCGCTGCATGCTCAAGGCGCGGAGGTCGCATTTTCCTACCAGGGCGAAGCCTTCCAAAAGCGGGTGATGCCACTCGCCCAATCCCTTGGCGCCGATTTCATGCGGCCCTGCGATGCAGACAAGCCGGCCGACCTCGAAGCCCTCTTCAAGGGCCTGGGTGACCATTGGGGCCGCCTAGATTTCGTCGTCCACGCCATCGCCTTTTCCGACAAAGACCAGCTCAAGGGCCGGTATCTCGACACCACCCGCGACAACTTCGCCCGAACGCTGGCGATCTCCTGTTACTCCTTCACGGCGATCGCGCGCCAGGCGTCGGCGCTGATGACGAACGGCGGTTCGCTGCTCACGCTGACCTACCTGGGGGCAACCCGGGTCACGCCCAACTATAACGTGATGGGTGTGGCCAAAGCTGCGCTGGAAGCCAGCGTGCGCTACCTTGCCGCCGACCTGGGACCCGAGGGAATCCGGGTCAATGCGATTTCCGCGGGGCCCATGCGAACGCTCGCGGGTTCGGCCATTGCGGACGCCCGCTTCGTGTTCCGCTGGAGCCAGCAGCACGCGCCGCTGCGGCGCAACGTCGAGCTGCACGAAGTCGGCAATGCCGGGCTTTACCTGCTGTCGGACCTTTCGGCCGGGGTGACAGGCTGCGTGCATCACGTGGACGCCGGGTACAATCTGGTCGGCATCCCCTCGCCCAGCCGAATGGACGGCAAGGACCTGCCCTAGACGACCCGCTCGAGGGAGCGGCAGCCATGAGCGATCCCCGTCTCGAGATCCACGCCGGCGACATCACCCGGCTGGAGGTTGGCGCCATCGTCAATGCCGCCAACGACCGCCTAGCCCCCGGGGGCGGCGTCTGCGGCGCGATTCACCGGGCCGCCGGCCCGGAGCTGGCCCGTGAATGCGCGACGATCGGCCACTGCCCGACCGGCGAGGCCCGGATCACCGGCGGCTACGCCCTGCCGGCGAAGCACGTGATCCATGCCGTCGGCCCGGTCTGGCGCGGCGGCGGCCAGGGCGAGGCCGATGAGCTCGCCGGCTGCTACCGCATGAGCCTCGATCTGGCCAAGCAAGCCGGGCTCGCGAGCATCGCCTTTCCGGCCATCTCGACCGGCATCTTCGGATACCCGGTCGACCAGGCGACCGGG
>CALJXB010000298.1 GCA_937974415.1 uncultured Kiloniellales bacterium | reverse complement strand
TCTGCACCGGGAATGCGGGGCCAAATTCGCGCCCTTCGCCGGCTATGAAATGCCGGTGCAATACCCCAGCGGCATCCTCGGCGAGCACACCCACACCCGCAGCGCGGCCGGTCTGTTCGACGTTTCCCACATGGGCCAGGTCATCCTCACCGGCGCGGGCGCGGCGACCGGGCTGGAGGCCATGATGCCGATCGACGTGGTCGGCCTTGGCGTCGGGCGCCAGCGCTATGCCCTCTTCACCAACGCCGACGGCGGCATCCTCGACGACCTCATGGTGACCAACCTCGGCGACCGTCTGTTCTTGGTGGTCAACGCGGCCTGCAAGGCGGCCGACATCGCCCATTTGCAGGCCAACCTGCCCGCCGACTGCGCGCTGGAGGTTCTCGCCGACCGCGCGCTGCTGGCCCTCCAGGGGCCGGCGGCGGCGAGCGTGCTCGCCCGCTTCGCCCCCGAGACGGCCACCCAGGGCTTCATGGCGGCGGCCGAGGTGGAGATCGACGGTGCTGCCTGCCTGGTCTCGCGCTCGGGCTACAGCGGCGAGGACGGCTACGAAATTTCCATGCCGGCCGAGGCCTCGGAGGCCATCGCGCGGCGGCTCTTGGCCGAGGAGGAAGTGGCGCCCATCGGCCTTGGGGCGCGGGATTCGCTGCGCCTTGAGGCGGGCTTGTGCCTCTACGGCGCCGATCTCGACGAAGCGACCACGCCGGTCGAGGCGGGGCTCAAATGGGCGCTATCGAAGGCCCGGCGCGCCGACGGTGCGCGGCCGGGCGGATATCCTGGCGACGCGGTCATCCTCGGGCAGCTGGCCGAGGGCGCGCCGCGCAAGCGGGTTGGCTTGAAGCCGGAGGGCCGGGCGCCGGTGCGCGGCGGCGCCGAGCTGGTCGACGCCGCGGGCCGCCAGGTCGGGTCGGTCACCAGCGGCGGCTTCGGCCCCACGGTGGGCGGGCCGGTCGCCATGGGCTATCTTGAGACGGCCCTCGCCGAGGAGGGCACCGTCGTCAACGCGCTGGTGCGCGGTAAGGCACAAGCCATGCAGGTTACCCGCCTGCCGTTCGTCAAACCCAATTACTACCGTGGCTAAAGGACAGAAGGGGGCAAGACCATGAGCGACACGAAATACAGCGAAGACCACGAATGGATCCGCATTGAAGGCGATACCGGGACGATCGGGATCACCGATTACGCCCAGGAACAGCTGGGCGACATCGTCTTTGTCGAGCTGCCGGAGGTCGGCAAACAACTGGCCAAGGGCGACGAGGCGGCGGTCATCGAGTCGGTCAAGGCGGCCAGCGAGCTCTATGCTATCGTCGCCGGGGAGGTCGTCGAGGTGAACGAGAGCCTGGGCGACGATCCGGCCCAGGCGAACAGCGATCCCATGGGCGGCGGCTGGTTCTTCAAATTCAAGATCGCCGATGCCGGCGAGCTGGACGGGCTGATGGACGAGAGCGCCTATAAGGAATTCACGGCGTCCCTGGAATAGGCAGCGATAAGCGCCAGGCCCTGCGGGTGCCTGGACCGGGTTCGAGACTTTGCGAGGAGATGAAGCCATGCCGGCCGACGGGCGGACACTCATAGACTTGGAGATGCGAAGCGATTTCGTGCGCCGCCACATCGGGCCGGGCGAGTCGCAGATTACCGAAATGCTGGCGACGCTCGGCCTCGACTCGCTCGATGATCTGGTCACCAAGGCGGTGCCGGATTCGATCGTCGACCAGGAGCCCCTGGACCTCCCGCCGATCAAAAGCGAGCGGGCGACCCTCAGCTATCTCCGGGAGATGTCGGAGCGCAACCGGGTGTTCATCTCGATGATCGGCATGGGCTACTACGGCACGGTCATGCCGAAGGTGATCCTGCGCAACGTGATGGAGAACCCCGGCTGGTACACGGCCTATACCCCCTACCAGGCGGAGGTCAGCCAGGGCCGCCTCGAGGTCCTGCTCAACTACCAGCAGATGGTCCTGGATCTGACCGGCATGGAACTGGCCAACGCCTCCTTGCTGGACGAGGCGACGGCGGCGGCCGAGGCCATGGCCATGGCCAATCGCGTTCACAAAGGCAAGTCCAACAGCTTCTTCGTGGCCGCCGATTGCCATCCCCAGACCATCGCCGTGGTCGAGACCCGGGCCCGCTCCATGGGTTTGGAGGTGATCGTCGGCGATCCCTTCGAGGAGCTGTCGCAGCACGACGTCTTCGGCCTGCTGTTGCAGTATCCCGGCACCTACGGCGACGCTCGCGATTACCGCGCCCTGGTGGAGCAGGCCCACGAGCAGGGCGCCCTGGTCACCGTGGCCAGCGACCTACTGGCGCTCTGCCTGCTGACCCCGCCCGGCGAGTGGGGCGCCGACATCGTCGTCGGCAACAGCCAGCGCTTCGGCGTGCCGATGGGCTACGGCGGCCCCCATGCCGCCTTCTTCGCGACGCGCGAGGCTTACAAGCGCTCCACGCCGGGTCGGCTGATCGGTGTCTCGGTCGACGCCCAGGGCCGGCCGGCGCTGCGCATGGCGCTGCAGACCCGCGAGCAGCACATTCGCCGCGAGAAGGCGACCAGCAACATCTGCACCGCCCAGGTGCTGTTGGCCATTATTGCCGCTCTCTACGCCATCTATCACGGCCCCGACGGGCTCAAGATGATCGCCGGCCGGGTGCACCGCATGACCCAGATTCTGGCCGAGGGCTTGCGCCGGCTCGGCTACGAGGTGGAGACCGAGGCCTTTTTCGACACCATCGTGGTGCGGACCCCCGGCCAGGCAGCCCGCATCGCGGCCAAGGCCCGGGAATCCCGCATCAACCTGCGCTTCATCGACGCCAACCGACTCGGCATTTCCTTCGACGAAACGGTCAAGCGCGGCAACCTTCAGGCGCTGTGGCGGGTGTTCGCCACCAAGGCGGACCGGATTCTCGATATCGACGCCTTGGATGCGGAGGTGACGGACGACATTCCCGAAACGCTCAGCCGCACCAGCGAGTTTCTCACCCACCCGGTATTCCAGCTCTATCACGCCGAGACCGAGATGCTGCGCTACCTGCGCTGGCTGGCCGCCAAGGACGTTGGGCTCGACCGCTCGATGATCCCGCTCGGCTCCTGCACCATGAAGCTGAACGCCACCACCGAGATGATCCCGGTGACCTGGCGGCAGTTCAGCGCCATGCACCCCTTCGCGCCGCTCGACCAGACCCAGGGCTATCAGCAGCTCGCCGAGGAGCTCGAGGAGATGCTCTGCGCGGTGACCGGCTTCGAGGCCATATCGTTTCAGCCCAACGCGGGGTCACAGGGCGAGTATTCCGGCCTGCTGACGATCCGCAAATATCACGAAAGCCGCGGCGAGGGTCACCGGGACGTCTGCCTGATACCGGCCTCGGCCCACGGCACCAATCCGGCCAGCGCCCATCTGGCGGGCTTGCGCGTTGTCGTCGTCAATTGCGACGAACAGGGCAACGTCGACATGGGCGACCTCGAGGCCAAGGTCGCCGAGCACGCCGACAATCTCGCCGCCCTCATGATCACCTATCCCTCGACCCACGGGGTCTACGAGGAGTCCTTCGTCGAGATCTGCAAGCTGATCCACGACAACGGCGGCCAGGTCTATCTCGACGGCGCCAACCTCAATGCCCTCCTGGGCATCTGCCGGCCCGGCACCATCGGCGCCGACGTGGCCCACATGAACCTGCACAAGACCTTCTGCATTCCCCATGGCGGCGGCGGCCCCGGCATGGGCCCGATCGGCGTGCGCTGGCATCTGGCGCCCTATCTGCCGGATCATCCCCTGGTTTCGGGCGTCAATCCCGCGGCCGGCCCGGAGGGCACCATCGG
>CALJXB010000297.1 GCA_937974415.1 uncultured Kiloniellales bacterium | reverse complement strand
CAAATGCGGATGGCGCTCGGCGATGCGCGGCGCCAGTTCGTGAATCTTCTCACTGTAGATCGACAGGCGGCGGCGGCTCAACATGAGGGAGTCGCCGGGCTGGCGGTCTTCGAAGGCCTGCTTGGCCCGCTCCGGAATCCCGCGGGACTCGTTGTAGTAGTCGTCGAACTCCCGGAGCACCCACTGGGCCAGCGCCGCGGCTATCCCGTCATCCGGCTCCGCCGGCGGTCGCCGTCGATCTTGGCCGGCAGACTTGGCTGCGACACGCTCCGTCATAGGCCCGCTCATCCCCCTAAGGCTCGCCGTCCTCGGCGCCCCCGAACATTATCGCCCATGGCGGACGGTTCGAGAACCCGAAGTCGCCGGCCCGCGTCAGGCGATGAATCGGCGGACCGCGGCGGCGAAGTCCCCGGGCGCGTCCTGCTGCAGCCAGTGGGAGGCGTTCTCCAGGCGCACCAGCCGGGCGCCGGGGATCTCCTCGGCCAGCCGTTCGCCGTCGCCGATCGTCTGCCAGGGGTCGTGCACGCCCCACAGCACCAGGGTCGGCGCGGCGATGTCCTTGTGGCGGTCGATCAGCATGGTGGTGTGGTTGGTGTTCAGCGCGCTGGCATTGCGGATCAGGCTGATCTTGCCCGCCTCGTCGCTGTAGGGGGCGACGATACTGCGGGCGAACTCGGGCGTCAGCCGCTCGGCGTTGTGCAGGCCGTCGCCGAGGCCCGAGGCGACGAAGTCCGCCACCTCGGCGGCCGGCTTGTCGCGCCAGTTGGGATTGCCGAGATCGATCATGTCGTCGATCGGCCAGGAGTCGTAAGCCACCACGTTGGTCAGGACCAGCCGGGCGACCCGCTCGGGATGCTCGATACCCAGGATCAAGGCCACGCCGCCGCCGGTGTCGTGGCCGACGATGGTGGCCTTTTCGATGCCCAGTTCGTCGAGCAGGCGCAGGACCATCCGGGTCTGGGCCCTGAGCGAACGGTCGAAGCGGTCGCGGCGGTCGGAGTAGCCATGGCCGAGGAAGTCCGGCGCCAGCACCCGGCAGTGCGGTTCGAGCAGCGGGATGACGTCGTGATAAAGGTAGGACCAGGTGGGGATGCCGTGCAGCAGGACCACCGGATCGCCCTCGCCCACGTCCGTGTAGGCCACCTCGAGCGGCAAATAGGACAGCCCGTCCAGCACAACTTTTTTCTGGCGGGCGACAAACGCGTCGAAATCGTCGGCCATGATCGGCTCCCCTCAGAGTGCCCGCCGCGCAGGGGGCTAGGCGGATCTTGCGCTTAGAACTGCGCCGACTTTTCCGTCACCTCCTGGTACCAGATCTTGCGGGTGCCGATCTTGGCGCGCAGTTTCCACTTCATGGACTTGGGCGCGGCATCGATGGCCTCCAGCAGCTCCGTGATGCGCCCGCGGATGGTGTCGCCTTCGGCCGGCGTGATCGAGGGAAACTCCGAGATATAGCCCTCCACGCGCCGCAAGTTGGTCGTGAAGGTGTGATAGAAGCCCCAGTCGTGGGCCATCATGTCGCAGATGTAGCGAACGTCGATGTGCTTGTTGCCGTCGGCCGGCGAGCCGAGCGGATGCTCGAGCATGAGCACCAGGGTATCCTTGAAGTCCTTCAGGTTGATCTCGACGATCTGCATCTTCTCCAGAAGCAAGTCGGTCGTGGATATGGTCGGGAAGTCGATGTCGAGCCGGCCCTCGAAGGGGATGCGGTGGCAAAAGTAGAGCTCGTTGGCGAAGACGTCGATATTGAGGTTGGTCTCGGGGTGGAGATAGATGTGGCGGGCGCCTTCCGAGGCCATGTAAACCCCTTCGTCCGGCTTGTAGCCCTGGGTCAGGAAAAACTCGCGGACTTCCTGGTTCTGACTCTTGAGGCCGGCGAAATCGACGTCCGTGAGGACCCGGGCCATATCCTGAAACAGGTGCAGGTTCTTGGGGCACTGCAAGCGGTAGGCGATGGAGCCGAGTATTCTAAGCTGAATGCCCCGCGCCTCCGCGTCCTCAACCAGGCGCAAAGCCACGTCGACGAATTCCAGGTGCAAATTGTCGCTGGCGCCGTCCATCCGCAAACTCCGTCACAGGTTCTTGCCCGAGAAGACCCCGGAACCATGAAGGTTCCGGGGCCAACAGAAAAGGGGTCTTCACGGGTTCGAACGAGGGGTTACTCGATCGGTATCTCCTTGAACGCGAGGGTCACGTCGACGCCTTGCGCTTTGCGGATCTGTTTCATGACGAAATAGAAGGCAAATCCGATGATGAAGACACCGGCCACGATCATGAGCTGCTGCGGGTCGTGGCCCGCGGCAACCGGATCAGACCAAAGAGTCCAGAAGTAGAACTGGGAGGCCGCGAAGCCGAGGGCGCAGGCCACGGTCATCATCGGCAGCCCGAGGATGTTTTTGGTCGCGATCGGCGATTTCTCATAGATCTGGGGCCGCATGTAGGGGAAGAAGATTCCCGCGCCCAGCACAACGCTCCAGGCCAGCACCGCGGCCTCGATCAAAATCACGATAGCTGAGAAAAACTCGGTGAAGACGAAGAGCGCCATGAACAAGATGTTCACGAACATGGTGAAGATGATCGCCACCACCGGTGTGTGGCGCGTAGGTGAGATGCGAGCCCAGGGCTCCGGGGCCACCCGGTCGAACGACCAGGCGACGATGGCGCGCACGCCGAAGGTATGCATGCCCGGAATCCACATCCACATCCAGAACATGAAGCCGAGCGAAACGAGAATACAGACCAACGGCGAGCCGGTCAGCACGCCGGCCAGCAACGTGATGGTCGGATCGGTTTGAACGCCGACGCCTTCCAGGAGATTGTAAGCGGCGGTGCCAAGGAACTCATAACCGAACACGCTGGTGGCCAGCGAGATCGTGATGACCCAAAGAAGGGTGGCTCCGCAGACCGCGCCCAGCATGCCATAGGTCTGGGAGCGCTCGACCGATTTCACCTCGCCGCCGATGGCGATGGAGAAGGCGGCGCCGACCAGCGGCAGGAAGGGCCAGTTGGAGACCAGCCAGGTCTGTTCCCAATCGGTCGTGCCGTCCCAGGCCCAGCCGTTCTCCTTGCCCGAGGCAATGATCGCCTGGTAGGGCTCGTCGACTTCGAGGATCGGCCCCATGAGCTGGTTGAAGCTGACGATGAAGTCGGCGTTGGATCCGGTCGCCAGCACGACGATCAGGATCACGGAGCCGACCAGCGCCGAGGTGAAGATGATCCGCTGGGTCATGAGGTAGAACTTCATGCCGGCCGACAGGATGATGCCGGAGAGCACCAGAATGCCCGAGCCGATGAGGAACAGCGGCCAGGGCTCGACCACCCAGGCGCCGGCGGCGACCCAGGCGTCGTTACCGGAGAGGTAACCGATGAAGGTCAATGCCGGCGAAAGCCCGAGCAGGATGATCCAATAGGCGGCGATGGCGCAGTAAAACAGCCAAGCCGTGATCTCGACCAGGCTCATGGTCAGCGCCAGGCCCGGCGGCAGGATGCGGGATCCGAAAACGTAGATGCCGCCCGAACGCGGCAGGGTGATGGTCCAGGTGATGAAGCCGAAAGCGATCATGGCCATGCACACGCCCGCGAGCAGGCAGGACCAGACGAGATCGCCGCCCGGATAATAGGCCGGTCCGTAGAACAAGATGCTGGCCACGCCAAGTCCGACGCTGACGAGGCCGAGATTGTAGATGAAGGTATCGGTTCCGCTCGCCGTCCGGATCAGCCCGGAGGCCTTGCGCAGAAAGATCCTCTGCTCTCCTCCTGTTTGCGCCATAGTCCGTTTCCCCTTTCCTGGTCTGGTGTCAGGCGAAGCCGACTTCGGTCAGCGACAGACTCAGCCTTGCGTCAACTGGACGCTTGCGACCTCGCCGCCCTGAAGGGTCACCAACACGCCTTGCAGGATTCCCTCCGGATAAACGCTGCCGGGATTGACGCAGGTGGTCCTCCCGATCTTGATATTGCCGCGGCCCTCGTGGATGTGGCCGTGGAGTCCCAGCAGCGGTTGCTGCTCCGTGATGGTGTCCATGAGAGCTTGGCAGCCCGCCTGCATCGAGACCGGATTGCCCATGTCGAACACGACCTTCAGGTCTTTGTCGAGCTTGGGGCAGCGATCGAGAATCGTGCCGTAGGGCGGCACGTGCACGTTGAAGATGCACCGCTCCATGTCTTTGACCTGGGGAACCAGTTCGGCGAAACGCCTTTGATATTCCTCTTCGCTGTATTCTCGCTCGGTATCCCAGGGGGTCTTGGTCGAGCCGCCGCAGTGGAGAATCTCGTAGCCCGACAGCTCGGTCACTTCCATTTCGTGGTAGCCGACGTGGGGCGCGCCGTTGAAGATCTCGTCGATCTCGAAGAAATCGTCGTTGCCCGGCGAGGTCAGGAACCGGACCTCGGTGCCCTTCAGCTTGTCGCCCGCGAAATCGCACCATTCCCGGACGCGGTCGCAGACCAGCTTCTTGAATAGCTGGGCTTGCGCCTCCGCATCGTCCTTGAGGGCCTGGAATTCGTCCTCGGTCATGACGATGGGGTAGAAGCCCTGATTGTTCACCCGCTTGATGAACTCGTCGACCTCGTCCCTGCCGTTCAGCCGGATGTCCGCGCCCGATTGAAAGCCGAGGAAGCTGCCGTCGTTCTGCTCGGTGATCGGGATCACCGCCTTGCCGGTGGTGTCGCCACCCATGATCAAGACGCTGGCGCCGTAGAACTGAGCGCCGTTGATGAATTTCTTGAAGCAGACAGACGAGCCGTGCAGGTCGGAGGCGAAGAAGATCGTGAGCTTTTCGCCAGCCTTCTTGTTCTTTTTCCAGAACATCCTGGCTCGGTCCTCAGTAGCGGGTCAGATAGGTATCGATTTCCCAGTCGGACACGTGGTTGTGGTAGTCCCACCACTCGCCGTACTTGAGGTCCATGTAGGACTGCCTTAGCTCCGGCCCCATGACCTGCTCGCTCAAGGGGTCGGCGGCGAAGTCGTCGATGGCCTCCAACAGAGTGCGCGGCAGCTCGGCGACGCCCTGCTGGCGCAGTTCGTCGTCGCTCAGCTCGTACATGTTCAGGTCGATGGGGTCGCCCGGGTCGATGTCCTGCTCGATCCCGTTGAGGCCCGCCCCCAGCATCATGGCGGCCGCCAGATAAGGGTTCATCGCCGGATCCACGGCCCGGCACTCCCAGCGCGCGCTGGAGAGGTAGACGCCCTCGCTCGGGTTGGCATCGCCCTCGATCTGCGGGCGTACCATCGGCACGCGCAGCATGTGGGTGCGGTTGTTGCCGCCGTAGGAGATGAAGATCGGCGCCCAGGTGAAGCCGGTCATGGAGCCGGTTTTGATGAGGCGCTTGTAAGAGTTCACGGTCGGGCAGGTGGTTGCGACGATCGCCTTGGCGTGGCGCTTCACGCCGCCGAGGAACTGGTAGGCCAACTTGGAGAGCCCGCAGCCGCGCGGGTCGCGCTTGTCTCCGCTGACATTCTCGCCCGTCTCCAGGGACGACAGCGACATGTTGAAGTGGGAGCCACTGCCGGTCCGGTCGGCATAGGGTTTCGGCATGAAGGTCGCCTCCCAGCCGTGGCGCCGGGCGATTTCCTTGGTCAGCAGCCGCCACAACACGTAACGGTCTGCCATGGTCATGACGTCGGCATAGGCGAAATCGAACTCGTACTGGCCGTTGGCGTCCTCGTGGTCGAAGGAATGGACGTCCCAGCCGAGCTGGTTCATGTAACCGACGACCTCGTCGAGCCACTCGTAGCTCTCCAATGTGAGCAGAAAGTCGTAGGCCGCCTTGGCGAGGGTGTCCCTGGGATTGTGCGGCTTCACGGCGCCGTCGCTATTGTCGACGACGTAGAGCTCGCATTCGATTCCCAGGTTGAACTGGAGTCCCAGCTTGGCCGCCCGCTCCACCTGCTGGGCGAGCACCGTGCGCGAGCACATGGGCCAAGGCTCGTCGTGGTATTTCAGATTTCCCGGCGCCCAGGCGATTTCCGGCCGCCACGGCAGCTGCACCACGGCCTCGGGGTCCGGATGAATGGCCAGCTCGTCGTCGTGGGGGCCCTGTCCAAGCCCGTCCAGGGCGGCGCCGGTGAACAACTCAGAGCCGCGCATCATGCGTTCGAAATGGTGAACCGGGACGGTCTTGCCCTTGGGAATGCCGTGGGCGTCGACGTAGGAGGCGAAGCAGTACTTGACGCCGTTTTCGGTCAAGGTCGCGCGTCTCTGGCTCCAGGCGGCCTCCTCGGTCCCGCTGCCTTCGGGCGTTGTCGCTGTTGCTGTCGCCATCGACCCTGCCTCCCCTATTGCTGGTCGGATGCCCGGCGTACGCGGCGCCTCAGGGCATACGACCGCCGGAAGAGAACTTTCGTTTTCGCTTGGAGGAACCGTCCGGTTCCGTCTCGCACCTCCCCTTGCGTCCGCTCCTGAGAGCGCCAGCCGAGCCGGACGCGATGCCATCTCTCCGATGTGACGGAGCGGCTTTCCGTGCGAACGGCGCCGCCCTTCTGATCGGGACTTAGTGTCTTTTTATGGCGGCCAAAGCATGCCCGCAGATAATTAATCGGTCAATTAATTTCTTGCCGAGAGGCTTGTATGGGGCGGCTCTTTTGCCACTCTCGAGGTCGGTGGCAGCGAGCCCGGACGACGGTCAGCGGCCTTTGGCGTTGGCGGCGGCAAGTGCGTCGGAGGACGCCTCGGCCCCGCTGTAGCCGAGCTGGGCCCAAATCTCGCGGCGCAACAGTTCGACCGCCTGGGTGAGATCGAAATCGTCGAGGATGACCGAGCGCACCATCACGCCGTCCAGGTAGGTCGAGATGAACAATGCGAGGGTTTCCGGGTCGACCGCCTCGAAGCGGCCCTCTTGGATGCCCTGACGGATACAGCCGGAGAGGATGCGCTTCTCCTCGTCGTAGAACTGCCGCACCTGCCGGTCGACGACGGGAATGCTCGTCTTGGCGCCCCGGTAATCGAGGCTGATCTTCACGAATTTATGGATCGGCGCATAGAGTTGGACGTGGTTGTTCAGCCAATCGTCAATGATATCAGCGGGATTATCGTGCCTGGTTCGTAATTGGCGGAAGTTCTTGAAGGCCTGGTCGACGGCGTATTCGATGGCGGCGCGGAACAGGTCTTCCTTGCTGTGGAAGTAGTAATAGATCAAGGCGGTGTTGACGCCGAGCGCGTTGGCGATGTCCTTGATGGTCACGGCGGCGAAGTTGCGCTCGGCGAAGAGATCGAGCGCCACGGCCGCAAGTTCCTCGCGCCGGTCGAAGGGCGTGCTTCTCGACGATCCCTGCGGCCTGCCCCGGGATCGGGCTTTCTGGCTCGCGTGCAATCGCGCCATGGACCGCTTCCCCTCGACAAAACCCCACGCAAAGAAAAATCGTTCACGTCCAACAATCGAGCCAAAGGTACCGCGCCCGGACTCGCTTGCCAATCCGAACGGCCATCATGCAAACTCCCCTACATTAACTAACCGATCAATTGAAAGATCAAGGGAGGTTGTGATGGCCACGGGGAACGGCGGTGGCGACGATGGCGGCGGCGGCACGCGCGAAGCGGCCAACCGCGCGGCCTTCGAGCGGCTCTCCGGCGCCGATCCGGTGCTGGTGGATGTGCAGTCGGCCATCGACGTGGTGCCGGGCATGGCCCGCGAGACCATCTTGACGTCGGGGCCGCCGATGGCGTGGGGCGACTACGTCGGCGGCCAGCGCGACGCGGTCATCGGCGCCGCACTCTTCGAGGGGCTCGCCAAGACTCCCGAGGAGGCCGACGCCAAGTTCGCGTCCGGCGACCTCAAGGTCGACGGCTGCCACGACTACAAGTGCATCGGCTCGCTCGCCGGCGTTTACAGCGCCTCGATGCCGGTCTTCGTCGTGGACAACCGGGCCGGCGACAACCGGGCCTTCTGCAACATGTACGAAGGCACCAATCCACGCCGCCTCAACTACGGCGTCTACGACGAGGGGGTGAAGGAGCGCCTAGACTTCGTCAACGACGTGATTGCGCCGGTGGTCGGCGAGGCGGTGCGCCGCACGGGCGGCATCGCATTGAAGCCGATCATGAAGCGGGCGCTGCACATGGGCGACGAGCTGCACAGCCGCAGCACAGCTGCCTCTCTGCTGTTCACCCGCGAGCTGTTCCCAGCCTTGATCGACCTGGCAACGACCGACCGGGACGGCGTCGACAGGACGCTGACAGCGCTGACCGAGGACCACTACTTCTTCCTGCGCCTCTCCATGGCGGCGGCCAAGGCGACCGCCGACCACGCCCACGGCGTCGAAGGCTCGAGCATGGTGACCGCCATGGCCTTCAACTGCCAAGGCTTCGCGATCCGGGTGAGCGGCCTCGGCGGCGAATGGTTCACCGGGCCCCACGCCGACGTGCAGGCCAAGCTGTTCGACGGGCACACGGAGGACGAGATCGCCTGGATGGGCGGCGAGAGCATCATTGCCGAGACCATCGGGCTCGGCGGATTCGCCCAGGCCTGCGCCTTTCCCCTGCAAAAGTATCAGGGCGGCTCCGCCCAGGCGATGGTGGCCCGCAACGAGGAGCTTTACGCAATTACCGTCGGCGAGAACCCGGACTACCACATTCCCTATCTCGGCTATCGCGGGACGCCCACCGGGATCGACATCTTCCGGGTGATCGAGACCGGCATCATGCCGGCCATGGACATCGGCGTCGCCGGCAAGGACGGTGGGCAGATCGGCGCCGGCGTGGTGCGCGCGCCCCTGCCCTGCTTCACCGCGGCGGCCGAGGCCTACAGGGCACGCTACCCGGGCCAGTGAACCGCACCCCGGCTCACTGGCGTGCAATCAAGGCATGACGGCCGGCACCCCTAAATGGCAATATGAGCGGCGACTTGAGGCCCGGCACCGTTAGGGGTTTCACATGCTGCAGGCGCTCTGGAGCCTGGAAGTGCTGCTTGCCGACGAGGCCGTACCGGCGGGCGTCGTGATCTTTCACCTGCGCCGGGTGTTCGGCGACTACTTTCAGGCCGGGCGCCTGTTCGGCGGCGACAGCCACTGCCACTACGTCGGCGACTACCAGATCGAAAACCTCGGCCTCACCGGGCGCTTCACGGCGACCCGCCATGGCGGGGTCGATCCCACGCCGTTCGGCCCAAACGAGGAGCACAGGGTCACGTTCACCGGCACCCTCGAGGCGAACCTGGAGCGCGACGTCCTCATCCTCGATGCCGTCGTCGATGGCGACGAAAGCAGTCCCATCAAGCTACGCCTGACACGGCGGGCCGCGCTCGCCTGACGTGCCGAGGCGCGACGGCCTTCGGCTTCTCCGCCGGGCGCGCTGCTGCCGGGCGCGATCCCCTCTGCGTTCGGGACGTCGCTCGGTTGCACGGTAACCAGGCGGCCCCAATGTCCTTGTAATCCGGCGCGCCGCAAATTTTTGCTGCATTTTTGCATCTAAACCGATCCAGGCGCCGTAAGTACCCCTCAAGATCCTGCCGGGAAACCGAGACCGGCGCGGCAAGAACCGAAGGTCCCGCGGGGGATCGTCGGCAGCATGCACCGGTTTCCCCGAAAGGTCCTGTCCCCTCGACCCGCCGGCCGGCCGCCGTGCCGCGGCGACGGCGGAAGGGGGCGATGTCACCCGCAACCAAGCAATGGAGCAGATTCATGTCCCGTAATACCTTCAAGTCCGTCCTTTTGGCCGGCGCGTCCGCCGTCATGCTGATCGCCGGCCCGGTCCAGGCGCACGAGACCAAGACCGCGTCCGGCGCCATGACCCAGTCGGCCAAGGCCGTCACCATGAGCGAGGCCAGCGGCAAGGCCGCCAGCCTGCGTGTCACCCTGACCCAGTTGCTGGGCGAACACGTGGTACTGGCCGCCGGCGCGACCAACGCCGCCCTCGGAGGGCGCAGCGACGAGTTCCAGTCGGCCACCGCCGCGCTCGACAGCAATTCGGTGGACATTTCCAAGGCCATCGCCTCGGTCTACGGCGAAGGTGCCGGCGAGGCCTTCTTGCCGCTCTGGCGCAAGCACATCGGCTTCTTCGTCGACTACACCACCGGCCTGGCCGCCAAGGACATGGCCAAGCAGGAGAAGGCAATCAACGACCTGATCGGCTACTCGGAGGACTTCGGTGCCTTCATCAACGCGGCCAGCCCGAGCCTTTCCAAGGACGCGGTGGCCAAGCTGGTGCGGGCCCACGCCATCACCCTCAAGGGCGTGGTCGATGCCCAGGCTGCGGGCGACACCATGAAGGCCTACGAGGGCTTGCGCGAGGCCTATGGCCACATGGCCAACATCGCCGGCGCCTTGGCCGAGGCCATCGTCCAGCAGTTCCCGGAGCGTTTCGCCTAAGCGATCCTCTCCAGTCCTCTTCAAGTCTCGAGTTCGGCGTTCCGGCGGATCCCGTCTCACGGATCCGCCGGCATCCGACCGACAAGGAGATCACCCATGCAACAGGTCACCATTTCCGGGCACATCCTTGCCTTCCGTTTGGCGATGCTCGCCGTGCTGCTGTCGGCCATCGCCCTCGCGACCGCCTGGCCGGTCCTCTCCGCAGAGCGCGAGCGGGCCGTCGAGATCAAGCTGTTCAGCTTCCCCAAGACCCTCGAGGTGACCGAAGGCACCAGGGTGGTCTGGACCAACCGTGACGCCATCGAGCACAGCGTTACCGCCGGCACACCGGACGCGCCCCGGGTCGCCTTCGACTCCGGACTGTTCGTGCAGGGCCAGAGCTTCGATCATCGCTTCGACGAGGCGGGCGAGTTCGCCTACTTCTGCACCCGCCACGAATCCATGCGCGGCGTGGTCAAGGTGAGAGATGTCGAATAGCGCTCATGTCCGACGGTGAGCTGCGGTCATGGCCCGGCTCGCCATCGCGGCCATGGCCGGAATGAGGCTCAGGACGGCCGCAGTCCCTCGAAATTATGAAGCGGACGGCGGATCAGGTCTTGGACTGGCGCTGCTTTCGTTGCCGCTGGGTACGATCGTCCGAGACCTCTTGGAGCTTATTGAGACCGATCCACCCCAGAGGCGCCGCGATCACGAGGATGCCAAAAAACACCAGTATGATTCCAAGAAAAGACATCGCAGGGCTCCCGTAATCCGGAGCGGGGCCGGTCCCCGGCAGTCCGCCGGAGCGAGGCCCCGATTGTCTAACGACAGGGTATCGCGGCCATTCTTACGACAGTCTTGGTGAACGTGACGTTAACGCAGCCCGCCAACGGTCGGGTTCGGGCGGGTCCGGCCCGATCCAGCTCCTAACCGGTTGCTAGCGTCTCCAGCGGCGGCGCGAAGAAAGTCGCGCCCGTGACCGCGCGGGTGTAGTCCATGAGATGGTCGTAGTGTCCGGCGTCATCGGCCACGATCATGGCCTCCAGCATGCGCGAAAAGCTGTCCGGCCGACCAGCATAGGCGATGAAATAAAGCCCGTGCTCGTCGGCCGTGCCATAGGGCATGGAGTGGCGCAGAAGTTTGAGGGATTCGCCGTCGACCTCGATCGAGACCCGCTTGATGTGGGCCGTCGGGGGCTTCTGGTCGCTCGGGTATTCGACGTCGTCCTCCTTGGTGCGCGCGATGATGTCTTCCTGCTCGCGTACGGGGAGGGACTCCCAGCGCGTCAGATCGTGCACGTAGCGCTGAACGTTGACGAAGCTGCCGCCGGCGAACTGGCCCTCGCTCACCAGGGCAACTTCGCTGCGCTCCTCTACGCCTTGCGGGTTCTCGGTGCCGTCGACGAATCCGGTCAGATCGCGGCTGTCGAAATTGCGAAAGCCGTGGACCTCCTCGATCACCGTCGCCGCGTCGCCCATCGCCTGGCGCAGGCGGCGCGTGAGGGCGAAGACCAGATCGCGCCGATCGGCGCGCAGGTGCAGGAGAACGTCGGCCTCCGTTGCCGGCGCGCGGCGTTCGCCGTCGGCGAAGGCCTGAAAGGGGGCGAGCCCCTCGGGCCTCGCCGCGGGATAGAGTGCGTCCCACGCGGCGGCGCCGAACGCGATGACACTGACCAGGCCGGCCGCCCGGTCCATGGCGGCCACCTCCGCATTCATGGCCGGCAAGCTCGCCGCCGCCTGGCGAACTCGTCCGCTGGCCTCCTCGCCGGCGAGCAGCCGAAACGTCAAGAAGGCCGCATGGCGACTGCTGTCGGGAAGGATTCCGCTTTGTGGTTGACCCATGTCTCTATTCGCTCCCTCGGTTGCCGTCCACCGCCACTTCCCCCCTGCGGCCGCGGCCGACGCCAGCAAGGATTTTCGCCATGGCGCCTAACTTGGCAAGCCATCTCTCGACGCCACGGCGGATTTCCTTTGCCGGGTAACCGAGCCCGTGGCCGCCAATGAGCCGTTGCCGTGACCCCGGCCTATGCCCTAGAAACAGCCGACGGGAGGCACGCCAGACGATGAGCTATGAAGGCCTGAAGCGCCGGCTCGGCGACGGCGGGATCGTCATCCTCGACGGCGGCACCGGCACGGAGCTGGAGCGGCGCGGCATCCCCATGGACCCGGAGGCCTGGTGCGGGCCGGCGAACCTGGCGCACCTGGACACGCTGGAGGCGATCCACCGCGACTACATCGCGGCGGGCGCCGACATCGTCACCGCCAACACCTATGCCTCGTCGCGGCTGATGCTCGGCCCGGCCGGTTACGCCGACCGCTTCGAGGACATCAACCGTACGGCCGTGCGCACGGCGTTCCGGGCTCGGGCGGCGAGCGGACAGCCCGAGATCGCCATTGCCGGCTCGCTGTCCCACATGGTGCCGATGGCCGGCGGCACCGCCCACATAGACCTGTCTCGATTGCCGCGCGAAGCGGCAATGTCGGAGGCTTTCGGCGAACTCGCCGCGCTGCTCGCAGAAGAAGGCTGCGACCTCATCCTCCTGGAGATGATGTACGATCCCGAGCGCATGCCGGCGGCCTTCGCGGCCGCGACGGCGACGGGACTCCCGGTCTGGGCCGGATTCTCGGCGCGCCGCGGCGCGGACGGACAAGTCCTCAGCTTCGCGGCCGACAAGGACGTCCCCTTCGAGGAAGTGGTGCAGGTCCTCGCCGATTTCGACGTGGCGGCGGCCGGCGTCATGCACACGCCGTCAGACCTCGTCGCCGAGACCATCGCCATTCTGCGCGGGGTGTTCGACGGTCCGCTCGTGGCCTACCCGGATTCCGGCTACTTCAAGATGCCGAGCTGGCAGTTCGAGGATGTCATATCGCCGGACGAGCTCCTCGCCTTTGCGACCGACTGGGTCGCGGGCGGCGTACAGGTGCTCGGCGGTTGCTGCGGCCTTTCACCCGCCCACATCGCCGCGCTCGCCCCCCTGAAGGTGCGCGGCCGCGCGTGACGTGCGAGGATCGGCACTGAATTCGGCCGCGCGGTTCCTCATCGAGAGCCAAAGGGTCGGAGACGCCAAGAATGGGGAGATACCCTGTGCTGCGCCGTAAGACTCGGCAGATCTTTCCCCTGGTGGCGGCCACCCTCTTGTCCACCGTTACAGTCTGCAACGCGGCAGCGTCGGAAGACTCAGCTCTGTGCCCCGACCTCCTCTATCTGATCGAGCAATCGGAGTCCGAGTTTTCGGCAATTCGAGAAGACACGAAGAGCGAATTTGGCGGCTACGATGCCGCGCTTGTTCTATCCGGCGCCTCCTATTGCACGATTCTCGAGGATGCGGAGAAGGCGTCCTACCGCTGCGTATGGACGTATCCCCGGGGAGACGAGCAGGCTCACACGACATTTCAACGGCTTGCGACAGAGATGCGCGCCTGCATCGGGACCAGGGCGGAGGAGCAAACGGATCAGTCGGTCAATCACCCGGACTTCTATGCCTCGCACTACTATGACCTGCCGGAGGCCCGAGCCAGCGTCGCCCTCAAGGACAAGAGCAATCTCAGGAGCACCCTGGTGTCCATCCGCATCGATGGGCGCGCCGGAACGAACTGATTTCAGTGCGCCGCTCTTGACGCGCCCGTTCGGTCGTCAGCCGGGGAGCGCGGTGTAGTAAGTGAGGCGTTCCGAAACGACGCCGTCGTCGCTCACCTTGAGCAGGCCGCTGCCTTGAATGTCCGTGCCCGGAAACGACCACCAGCACCAAGCGGTCAGTACGCCGCCGTCGTCATTGGTAACGATCTCGGTAAGGTCTATGAAAGTTTGCTGGGGCGTGCCGCCGCGGATCGTATCGAGCGTCTCCTTGAGTTCAGCGAAGTACGCCGCAAAGTCTCCTTTGGCGATAGCGCCGGCGTTGGGATCGTCGAAAACGTAGCCATCGGCCGTCGCCGCGAGAATCGCGGCCGGGTCGCCGTTGGTCCAACCCCCGGCGTAGGCTCCCAGATGGTCTGCACGGCTCATGATCTTCCCCCTCTCGTCCTTGTCTAAGATGTCTAAGATCGGAACATTTTCACATAGGGAACGATCGTTCCCAAGGGACGCTCGTTAAGTCTGAAGGCCGCTCGAGGTGAGTTGCCCTTCCGTGAGGTGTGCGTGGCTGTCGGTGAACTCCATCGCCATGCCGCCCTGCACCTTGGAGCGGCCGCTCGCCACCTCCGCCTGGCGGAACTCCAACCCGTTGGGCAGGTCGATACGCGCCCGGTGGTCCGCGCCGGTCACCGGATTCTTGAGCGGCTCCAGGTCCGTTTCGATGAGCTCGGGGACCCGCAGACTTGCCGTGCGGCCCTCCACGTCGACCGCAATTTCGATGGGCGCGAAGACGGGCTCGCGAACGGTCGTGCACATGGCCCGGTAAATCGACAGCATGGTCGCGCCCTCGTCCGCGTGCTCGCCCTGCAAAATGCTCACGAGGGCTTCGCGTTGGGCCGCATCGGCGCGCTCGTCGACGATGACCTGCATGGTGCCGTTGCCCTGGTGGACCGCGCCCGGCCAGGAATAGAGCGTTGCCGCGGTGAGGCCATCGAGCCGCGTGTCGCCGAAATGGCCCTCGTCGACCCGCCAGCCGACCACGGCCCGGCAGGTGCCGTCGGTGGGCAAGGCGACGAACTGACACGGGCAACCATAGTCGCAGTTGCAGTTCGCGAAATGGGGTCCCTTGATGCTCCAATCGACGCTCGCCATGGTCGTCTCCCTGTTCCGTTCTAGGATTGTTTATTCATTTGCCTGGCCCACGAGATTACAGCGGTCGGCCGGCCGGCGCCAGAAACCTGACGTTGAGAACCTCGAAGGTCAGCCTCGCCTCGTCGCCGGCGACCTTGACCCGGTAGAGATCGAGGACCTCGGGCGGCATGTCCGCGATCAAGGCACGATAGTCTGCGTCGAGCGCGCGGGTGAAGGTGATCGCCGAGGCGAAACGGGCCTTCACCTCGAATCCCTGGGCGCGAAACAGCTCGACAAGGGCCTCGGCCGTGTAGATCCGTACGTGGCCGTCGGGCTTGAGGGCCTGAAAGCGGTTGATGAAATCCGGCTCGTCGGCCGGGTGACGCACCGCGTCGGCCACAGCGAAGGGGCTGCCGGGCTTCAGCACGCGGCGGGCGTCCGCCAGGGTGTGCTCCAGATCGGGGAAGTGATGCAGGGCGTAGCGCCAGGTCATGCCGTCGAAGGTCGCGTCGGGAAAATCCAGGCTCCGCCCGTCCATGAGGCGAAACTCGATATTTGCGCAACCTTGCTCCCTCGCCGCCTCCCGGTTTCGCGCGATGGCGGCGTCGGCGATGTCGACGCCGATCACCCGGGCCGCCGGCTCGCGGGCCGCGGCGGCGAAGGCCATGACCCCGGCCCCGGTCGCCAGGTCCAGATAGGTGCCGCCGGCCCGGGGCGCCAGCCAATCGACCAGGCGCTCCACCGCTTCATCGTCGTGGTGAATCGACGGATAGTCGGCCGACAGCAGCTCCTCGTTGAAGCTCAGCCGGGCCGCCTCGATGGTGCGCTCGTTCGGGTGCGTCATGGCGCGGCCAGTCTATTTGCTTTGCGTGTCCCTGGCCATGGGTGGGCCGGCTATAGGAGACTGCGCCACCCGGAGCCGCACCCGCAACGGAGAACTCGCACCGTGGAGAGCCTCTTCGACCGCCTAAAATCCACCTGCCACGACGACTGGCGGGCCTACGTAACCCAT
>CALJXB010000296.1 GCA_937974415.1 uncultured Kiloniellales bacterium | reverse complement strand
TCTGCCGAGGCGAACCCGAAGCCGGAATGGCACTGGTCGAAAAGGCGCTGCGCGCGGATCCCCGGCGCGCCCGCTTCGCCTACTTCGAGATCCTCGCCATCGGCAAGTTCCTGCTCGGCGATTACGCCGGCGCGATCAAATCGGCCGAGACTGCCGCCCAGCGCGCCGGCTACCTGCCCTACCTGCGCGTCCTGCTGGCGGTCTTTCGTGCCGAATTGGGGCAAGCCGAGAAGGCGCGGCCGCATGTCGAGGCCCTTCTCGCGGCTGCACCCGAGGCGACGATCGAAACGATCCGGTGCCCGCCGTTCATGGACGAGGCCGATACGGTCAGGTTCATCGACGGCCTGCGCAAGGCCGGGTTCCCTGAGGGGCGTGGCGTCTCGCCATCCGACGGCTCACTGCCGTTGCCCGACAAACCCTCCATCGCCGTGCTGCCGTTCAGCAACATGTCCGGCGATCCGGAGCAGGACTACTTCTCCGACGGCATCACCGAGGACATCATCACCGAGCTGTCGCGCTTTTCGAGCCTTTTCGTCATCGCCCGCAACTCCTCCTTCACCTACAAGGGCCGGGCCGTCGACGTGCGTCGCGTCGCCCGGGAGCTTGGTGTGCGCTACGTCCTGGAAGGCAGTACCCGAAGGGCCGCTCAGCGGGTCCGCGTTACCGCGCAGCTTCTCGACAGCGAGAGCGGAGAGCACGTCTGGGCGGAGCGCTACGACCGGGATCTCGAGGACATCTTCGATCTGCAGGACGAGATCACCCGCACCGTCGTCGGCTCCCTGGCGCCGCAGATCGAACTGGCGGAAGTCGCGCGCAGCCGAAAACTGACGGGTGTGGAGCTCACCGCCTATGAGTTGGCCTTGAAGGCCCAGGCGCTGTTCTATGACGGGGTGGCTGCGACCGATCCCGAGATTCTGGACCGGGCCGAAGCGGAGATCGACGCCGTCTTGCGATTGGACCCTCGAAACGTTCACGGACTTTGGACGAAGAGCTTGATCGATCTCTATCGCCACGTCTTTCGGTGGGGAGAGGACCCCGATGGTGCGCTCGCATCCTGCGCCGAAACGACAGATATTCTGATGCAGATCGATTCTTCCAACGCTCAGGTCTACATGGTTCGCGCCTGGTCGCACTTGTATCGAGGCAACTTCGATGCAGCGCTCGCTGACCATCGCCGCGCCTTAGCACTGAATCCCAATCTCGCCCTCAACCTCTTCGCCATGGCTTGGAGCGAGGCCGTCGCAGGCCTGACGGACGAGGCGAGGGAACACGCTCACATGGCGCTGCGGCTGTCCCCGCGCGACGCCGATATTTGGCGCGGCGAAGCCTATTCGGCCTTGGCCTTGGTGAGTTTTTACGAGGGCGACTTCGCAGAGACCGTCAAGTGGGCCCACTTAGCCAATCAGATGCAGCCGGTCAATCAAGGCATGTTGGCCGCCGCCCACGCCTATCTGGGCGACCTCGAGGCCGCTCGGTCTCACGCCCGGGCACTCGAGGCTTTTGCGCCGGATTTCCTCCATGCCGTCCTTTCGGGCAAGGTCGAAGTCTGCAAATCGCCCGAACACAACAGGCTCTTCATAGAGGGCCTGCGCAAGGCGGGCCTGACCGAAGGCGGCGATGACCCGGCCGGCGGCCCCTTGCCCCTGCCGAACAAGCCGTCGATTGCGGTGCTGCCGTTCGAGAACATTTCCGGCGATAAGGATCAGGAGCGATTCGCCGACGGCATCATGGAAGAGATCATCACGACCCTGTCGAAGGTCTCGAAGCTCTTCGTCATCGCCCGCAACTCCATGCTGGTCTACAAGGGCCAGGCCGTCGACATCCGGCAGGTCGCACGCGAACAGGGCGTGCAATACGTCCTGGAAGGCAGTGTGCGCCGCGGTGGCGAGCGGCTGCGGGTGACGGCCCAGCTGATCGAGGCCGAGACCGGCCGGCACGTCTGGGCCGAGCGCTACGACCGCGAGTTCGGCGACGTCCTGTCGGTTCAGGACGACATCACCAAGGAGATCGTCTCGGCCCTGCAAGTGGAGCTGACCGCCGGCGAGCAGGCCCGGTTCGCCGCCCAGGGCACCAAGAGCACCGAGGCCTGGCAGCTCACCTTCGAGGGGCGTGACCGGGTTCACGCGCACCACAAGGACAGCGTCCAGAAAGGCAAGCGGCTGCTCGAGCAGGCCGTGGGGCTGGACGAGTCCTATGCCCTCGCCTGGGACGCGCTGTCCGAAGCCTACTGGAAAGAGGCGCGCAACGCGGGCTGGAGCGCCTCGCCCGAGCGCTCCTTCGAGCAGGCGGTGGAGGCCAACGACCGGGCCCTCGCCCTCGACCCGGAGAACGCCGACGCTCTGGCCATGCGGAGCATCATCATGGTGACCCAGCGGGATTTCGACGGCGCCTTGGCTCTGGCGGAAAAGGCCCTGCGCTTGGCCCACAGCAACGCCAATGCCATCGCCCTGGCGGCCATCACCCTCTATGCCTGCGGCAAGGCCGAAGACGCGATCCGGCAGACCGAGCTCGCCATGCGCCACTGCCCGCGCTACCCGCCGTGGTATCCGCTCATGCTGGCCCGCGGTCATTGGATGCTGGGACACGGCGACCAGGCTCTCGCGGCGGCGCGCGCGACCCTTGAGGCCGATCCCGAGTTCAGCCTTCCCTATGTGGTGCTGGCGATGCTCCACGCCGAAGCCGGCCGGGACTCAGACGCGCGAGATGCCGTCGACGCGCTTCTGCGCATCGACCCGACATTTTCCGCGAGCACCCATATGCGCGGCCTGCCGATGCGCGATCCGG
>CALJXB010000295.1 GCA_937974415.1 uncultured Kiloniellales bacterium | reverse complement strand
AGGACCCAATCTTCATCGCGAGCGCTTCCCAAGATGCGATGCTATCTGGAACTCCGATATCTGCATCTTGAAATCCCGTTTGACTTCGGACCTCCCAAGCACGGTTAATGGGGGGACAAGCAAACATGCCTGGGAGGCCATAACCATGAAGCGATTTGTCACTAGAACCGTCGCGCCGATCCTCGCCGCCGCCGTGTTTTTCGGCCTGGCCGGTGCCGCGCCGACCACCGCCCGCGCCGAGGCCATGAAGGTCGCCGGCATCTTCGAGACCCCGATCGAAGAGCCCTGGGTCAAGCAGATCCATCAGGCCCTGCTCAAAGCGCAGGATGAGATCGGGATCGAGTATACCTATTCGGAAAGCGTCAAAGCGGCGGATTTCGCCCGGGTCATGCGCGAATACGCCGAGCAAGACTATCAGCTCATCATGGGTGACGCTTTCGGCGCCGAGCGGATCGCCCGCCGGGTCGCCAGGGACTATCCGGAGACCGCTTTCGTCTTCGGTTCAGGTATCGGTCCCGCCGATCCCAACTTCGGCGTCTTCGACAACTGGATCCACGAGCCGGCCTATCTGTCGGGCATGATCGCGGGCAGGATGACCGAGTCCAACACCATCGGCGTGGTCGGCGGTATCTCGATCCCCGAGATCAACCGCCTGTCGAACGCCTTCTGCGCTGGCGCCAAGGAGGTCAACCCGGACGTCAAGTGTAAGTTCTCCTTCATCGGCTCGTTCTTCGATCCGCCGAAGGCCAAGGAAGCGGCCATCGCGCAAATCGAGGCCGGCGTCGACGTGATCTATGCCGAACGCTTCGGCGTCGTCGAGGCGGCCGCGGAAAAGGGCATCCTCGCGATCTCCAACATGTCGGATCAGTCCTCCCTCGGTCCCGATACGGTGATCACGGGCCCGGTCTGGGATATGTGGCCGACGGTGAAGCACGTGATTGCCTTGGTCGAGGCCGGGGTGTTCACCGCACAGGACTTCGGCGGCTTCTCCTACATGGGCAAGGGCGGCTCCTACTTGGCGCCCTACCACGAATTCGAGGCCAAGCTGCCGGACGACGTGAAGCAGATGGTCGCCGAGCGTCAGCAGGAGATCCTCGACGGCACGTTCCGCGTCGAAGTCGACGAGAGCGCGCCACGCTCCGACTGAACCGTGACGGTCCGCGCCCGGGACGGCAGCTAGCTTAGGTCGTCCCGGGGGCAATCCCTGGAAACCCCGGGAGTCTTGTGATGAGCGAGAACACCCCGATCCTCGCCCTGCGCGGCATTTGCAAGAGCTTCGGCCCCGTGCAAGCGAACAAGGACGTCGACCTGACCCTCCACAAGGGCGACATCCTGGGCCTGCTGGGCGAAAACGGCGCCGGCAAGACGACCCTCATGAACGTCTTGTTCGGCACCTACACCGCCGATGCCGGCCAGATCGAGATCGACGGCAAGCCCGTGGCGATCCACAACTCGGCCGACGCCATCGCCCTGGGCATCGGCATGGTGCACCAGCACTTCCACCTGGTCGCCAGCCACAGCGTGCTGGAAAACCTCATGGTGGGGCAAAAGGGCAAGGCCGGGACCCTCGACCGGGCCGGCGCCGAGGCGCGGCTCGCCAAGATCGGTGAAGAGTACGACCTCAAGCTGGCCCCCGAAACCCTGGTCGGCGAGCTCACCATCGGCGAGCAGCAGCGCCTGGAGATCATCAAGGCTCTGTTCCGCGGTGCCCGCATCCTGATCCTGGACGAACCGACCGCCGTGCTCACGCCCCAGGAAGCCGAAGGTCTGTTTAAGGCCATGCGGGCCCTGGTGGACCGGGACATGGCCGTCATCTTCATCTCCCACAAGCTTTACGAGGTGCGCGAGATCACCAACCGCATGATGATCATGCGCCAAGGCGAGGTGACCGCGACCCTGGATAACACGCCGGACCTCACCGACCGCCAGCTCGGCGAATTGATGTGCGGCCACGAGCTGACCCCGCCGGAGAAGCCGGTGACCGAGGTCGGCCGAGTGCTGCTGAAGCTCACCAACATCACGGCCGGCGGCACGCCCGACCGGCCGGTGCTGAAGGACGTCTCCCTCGAGGTCCGCGCCGGCGAGATCCTCGGCCTGGCCGGCGTCTCCGGCAATGGCCAGAGCCAGCTCGCCGAGGTCATCGCCGGCGTTCTGCCGCCCCATAGCGGCAGCGTGGAGATCGACGGCGACGTCCTCACCCGACCGACGGTGAACCAGGTCAAGGCGCGCGGCATCGGCCGGGTGCCGGAGGACCGCATGGGAACCGGCCTGATCACCACCCTGCCGCTCAGCGATTCCATGGTGTTGCCGCGGGTCGAGCAGCCGCCCTTCAGCCGTTACGGCGTCTTGAATAGAGGCGCCATCCGAGACTTCGTCGCCAAGCAGGTCGAACGTTTCAAGATCAAGACCGCCGGGGTCGACGTGCGCACCGGCACGCTCTCGGGCGGCAATCTCCAGAAGGCGCTCTTGGCGCGGGAGCTGGCCTTCGATCCCCTGGTCCTGCTGGTCGCCCAGCCGACCCGCGGCATCGACGTGGGCGCCGGTGAGTTCGTCCACCGGCAATTCCTCGACCTGCGCGGGCGCGAGCGCGGCTTGCTGGTAATCAGCGAGGACCTGGAGGAGCTCTTCACCCTCTCCGACCGCATCGCGGTGATTTACGAGGGCCGGATCATGGACGTCATCCCGGTTGCCGAGGCGACGGCCCAGAACGTCGGCCTGCTGATGGCCGGCTATCGGGAGGACGCGGCATGAAATTTCGTCTGGAACAGCGCGAGAAGGCGTCGCCCTGGCTGAACCTGACCCTGCCGCTGGTCGCGATCGCCGCGACCCTGGTGCTCTGCGGCGGCCTCATCGCGCTGGCCGGCGCCAACGTCATCGAGGCCTACACGGTGCTCTTCGCCAGCGCGCTCGACAGCAAGTTCAACCTGGTCGAGACCATCGTCAAGGCGGCGCCCCTGGTGCTGACCGGCCTCGCCGTCGCCGTCGCCTTCCGGGCCAAGTTCTGGAACATCGGCGCCGAGGGCCAGTTCCTGCTGGGCGCCATGGCCGCCGT
>CALJXB010000294.1 GCA_937974415.1 uncultured Kiloniellales bacterium | reverse complement strand
CTCAGCCCCTCAAGGAGCTCGAACTCGTCTGGCGGATCCTCGTAGCCGGTCATCAGCGCGTAGATATAGTCCGGGCCGCCCATGCGCGCCTTGGCCATCAGCGAGAGCTCGGGCGGCACGGCGCCGTTGTTGGAGGCGGCGGCCGCTTTGTCGTTCGCAAACGGCGCGGGGAAGTAGTCCGAGGGCCGCCCCTCGCGCTCGAACATCTCGCCGTCGTCGTCGGGCCCGTCCACGATGAGCGCTTCGGACGCGAAGGCCTTGATCTGGTCCTCCGTGTAGCCGAGGTCCGAAAGGTTGCGGAAGGCGATGTACTTGAGGCCGTGACAGCCGGCGCAGACCTCTTGGTAGACCTGCAGGCCGCGCTGGAGCTGCGGCCGCTCGAACAGGCCGAAGATGCCGTCGAACGACCAGTCCTGGTGGGGGATCTTGATCCCTTCCGCCGCCTGGGCCGAAGCCGCACCGAGGACCACGCCGAAGAACGCGCCCAGGACCATTCTTGGCGCCGTCTTGCCGAGCTTGTTCATCACGCCTTCTCCATCGGCTCTGCGCTCGCCCCGGCCATAGAGCCGCCGCCTTTGAGAACCGGTTCGCTGATCGAAGTCGGCAGCGGCTTGGGCCGCTCGATGAGGCTGATCGCCGGAATGATCACAATGAAGTAGGCGAAGTAGAAAAGAGTCGTCGCCTGGCCGATGCGGATGAAGGGAATGCCTTGGAACTCGGCGTCCGGCGAGTTGGCGCCGACCCAGCCGAGGATCAGGCAGTCGACGAAGAAGATCCAGAAAAACACCTTGTAGATCGGCCGGAAGCGGGCGCTGCGCACCGGCGAGCGGTCGAGCCAGGGCAGCAGGAACAGGATCAGGATCGAGCCGAACATGAGAATCACGCCGCCGAGCTTGGCCGGGATGATCCACAGGAAGTCGAAATCGATCGCCCGCAGGATCGCGTAGTACGGCAGGAAGTACCATTCCGGCACGATATGCGGCGGCGTGCTCAAGGGATTGGCCGGTATGTAGTTGTCCGGATGGCCCATGTAATTGGGCGCGAAGAACACGAAGCCCAAATAGACCATCAGGAAGATCGCCAGCCCGAAGCTGTCCTTGATGGTGTAGTAGGGGTGGAACGGAATCTTGTCCTGCGGCCCCTTGGCATCGATGCCCAGCGGGTTGTTCGACCCGAAGCGATGCAGCGCCCAGAGGTGCAGGAAGACCACCGCGACGATCACGAAGGGCAGCAGATAGTGGAACGCATAAAAGCGGTTGAGCGTCGGGTTGTCGACGGAGAAGCCGCCCCACAGCCAGGTGACGATGGCCTCGCCGACGATTGGCACCGCCGAGAACAGGTTGGTGATCACCGTGGCGGCCCAGAAGCTCATCTGGCCCCAGGGCAGCACGTAGCCCATGAAGGCCGTCGCCATCATGAGGATTAGGATCACCACGCCGAGGATCCACAGGATCTCGCGCGGCGCCTTGTAGGAGCCGTAGTAGAGTCCCCGGAAGACGTGGATGTAGACCACGATGAAGAAGAACGATCCGCCGTTGGCATGCAAATAGCGCAACAGCCAGCCGCTGTTGACATCGCGCATGATGCGTTCGATGGAATCGAAAGCGAAATCCACGTGCGGCGTATACTGCATCGCCAGCATGATGCCCGTCGCGATCATGATCACCAGGGCGATGCCCGCCAGCGAGCCGAAGTTCCACCAGTAGCTGAGGTTGCGCGGCGTCGGGTACTCGTTCAGCTCGTGGTTCATGAAGGTGAAGATGGGCAGACGGTAGTCGATCCACTTGACCGTCCCGGACATCATGTCTCGCCAGTTCATAACCCCGTCCCCCTCAACCGACCTTGACCGTGCTGTCGTCCAAAAATTCGTACGGCGGGATCCACAGGTTCTCCGGCGCCGGGCCCTTGCGGATCCGGCCCGAGGTGTCGTAGTGCGAGCCGTGGCAGGGGCAGAACCAGCCGCCATACTCGCCCTTGGGTTCGCCCGGCCTCTGGCCTTTCGGGATGCAGCCTAGGTGGGTGCAGACGCCGATCATGACCAGCCACTCGGGCTTCTGGGTCCGCTCTTCGTCGGTTTGGGGATCGCGCAACTGGGCGACATCGACACCTTGCGCCTCTTCGATCTCCAGGCCCGTGCGATAGCGCAGGAAGACCGGCTTGCCGCGCCAGATCACGGTGACCGCCTGGCCCTCCTCGACCGGCGACAGGTCCACTTCCGTCGAGGCCAGCGCCAGGACGTCCGCCGAGGGGTTCATCGAATTGATAAGCGGCCAGACCGCAATTCCGGTGCCCACCACACCGGTGGCGATGGCGGTCAGGGTCAGGAAATCTCGCCGCGTCTCACCCTCATCCTCGTGATCGCCCGCGTGCCCGGGAGTCGCTGCTTCTGCCATGTTCGATGATCCCTCCGATCCCCTGCCTTGCGGGGGCCCTTGCGGGCCGAATTGCCGACATACACCCCACCCATCCGCAGCAGCGGTGCAGCCCGCGCAGGTGCCCCCCGATCAATCGAGCCACAAAGCTAAGCCGTCCCTCGAGAAGGCCGTGCCCCAGCGAGTGGCTTGCATGCGGACTCAGATTTAGAGGAAAACGTCCTGGAACGCAAAGGCCGAAACGCTTGCCAGCCATGAGGAATCGGAGACCGATATGCGCCTTGTCCTGTTCCAGCCGGACATCGCCCAGAACACCGGGACGCTGCTCAGGCTGGCCGCCTGCCTGGACGTTCCAGTGGATATCATCGAACCCTGCGGCTTCCACATGAACGACCGGCGCCTGCGCCGCGCGGCGCTGGATTACCTCCATGCCCTCGACCTCACCCGCCACGCGTCCTGGGACGCCTATGCGGAGGCTTTTTCGCAACGCCGCTCTGCTCGTCTGGTGCTGCTCACCACGCGTGCCGAACTGGCGTACAGCGACTTCGCCTTCGGCCCCGACGACAGCTTGATGGTCGGCCGGGAAAGCGCCGGCGTACCGGAGTCCGTGCACCAGGCGGCCCACGCGCGCCTACGCATCCCCATGCGCCCGGACCTGCGGTCGATCAATGTCGCCCTTGCAGCCGCCATGGTTTTGGGCGAAGCCTTGCGGCAAACCGGGCAACCGCCGGGAGCCTGACACCCATGACCACGCCGCCCGAGACCCAGTCCGAAGAGGACCGCAAGGCCCGCGCCTCCCGGTGGTTCGCCGAGCTGCGCGACCGCATCTGCGCGGCCTTCGAGGCGATCGAGGACGAGCTCGCTGGTGTCAACGCCGAACGCTTCGCCGAGTTGGCGCCCGGCCGTTTCCAACGCACCGCCTGGGAACGCGGCGGCACCGAGGGGGACACCGATAGCGACTCCCGCGGCGGCGGGGTCATGGCGGTCCTGCGCGGCCGGGTGTTCGAGAAGGTCGGCGTCAACATCTCCACCGTCAGCGGGCGCTTTTCCCCCGACTTTGCCAAGCAGATCCCCGGCGCCGAGGAGGACCCCAGCTACTGGGCGAGCGGCATCTCCCTGGTCGCCCACCTGCGCTCGCCCTTAGTGCCGGCGGTCCATATGAACACCCGCCACATCGTCACCGCCAAGGCCTGGTTCGGCGGCGGCTCGGACCTCAACCCCATGTACCCGGACGAGGCCGACACGGCGGACTTTCATGCCGCCTTCAAGGTCGCCTGCGACCGCCACGACCCGGACTACTACCCCCGCTTCAAGGCCTGGTGCGACGACTACTTCTACATCAAGCACCGGGGCGAGGCCCGCGGCGTCGGCGGCATCTTCTTCGACTACCTTGACAGCGGCGACTGGGAGGCCGACTTCGCCTTCACCCGCGACGTCGGCGAGGCCTTCCTGGAGGTCTATCCGACGCTGGTGCGCCGCCACATGACGGAGCCCTGGACCGAAGACCAGCGCCGCCACCAGCTCGTCAAGCGCGGCCGCTACACCGAGTTCAACCTGCTTTACGACCGGGGCACCAAGTTCGGCCTGATGACCGGCGGCAATCCCGAGGCGATCCTCATGTCCCTGCCGCCGGAAGCCGCCTGGCCGTAAAGCTAGAGCCCTTCGAACGGCTCAGGCCCGGGCGAGCTCCACGAGCTTGGCCAGGCAGGCGGCGCGGTCGGGCGCGAAGTCCTCGGCGATCCACCAGGCCTCGACGGCCGCCAGCACCTGGCCGACCCGCGGGCCCGCAGGCACCCCGCGCGCCGTGGCGTCGCGGCCCTTCAGGGGGAAGGCCTTGGGCTGCCAGGCCGCAGCCACGGCCAGGGCGGCCTCCAGCTCCCAGCGGCGGTCCGCCCGCTCTTTTGCGCCGAGCCGCGCCCAGGCGAGCCGCCATTGGTCCGCCAGAAGCGCCGCGCCCCGCCGGTATAGTCCGGCGCGCAAGGCCTTCTCGCCGGACCCCAGCGCCCCGCCGGGAGGCTCCAGCAGGCCCACGAGGCGGCTCTGCTCGGCCCGCGACAGGCGCAATCTCTTGGCCACCTTGTCGCCCGCCGCCGGATCCGCCGGCAGCAGGGCCGCCAGGCGAAACAGGGCGTCCGGCGACGATCCGTCCGGTTCGATCTCCAGCGCCGCCGCCAGGGCCGCCGTGTCCGCCGCCTCCGGCAGGAACACGCGGAGCACGCCCCGGGCAGCCATCAGGTCGAGCACCGGGACAGGGTCGGGCGCCGCCAGCAGGCGCAGCAGCTCCGCGCGCACCCGCTCGCCCGACAGCTTGGTCGCCTTCGGCGCCAACTCGCCGGCGGCGGCGAGCCCCTCCGGGTCCGGCGCGCCCCGACCGTAGTGGGCGTGAAAGCGAAAGAAGCGGAGGAGGCGCAGATAGTCCTCGCGGATCCGCGCACGGGGGTCGCCGACGAAGCGAACCCGGCCCGCGCG
>CALJXB010000293.1 GCA_937974415.1 uncultured Kiloniellales bacterium | reverse complement strand
CGCCTCCAGGGCATGGGCCAGCTTCAGCGGGGTCTGCCCGCCGAACTGCACGATGACCCCCAGCAGCCGCCCGCGCCGCTGCTCGACCCGGGCGATCTCGATCACGTCCTCGGCGGTCAGCGGCTCGAAGTAGAGCCGGTCCGAGGTGTCGTAGTCGGTCGAGACGGTCTCCGGGTTGCAATTGACCATGACGGTCTCGAGGCCTGCCTCCGACAGGGCGTAGGCGGCGTGGACGCAGCAATAGTCGAACTCGATGCCCTGGCCGATGCGGTTGGGTCCGCCGCCCAGGATCATCACCTTGTCCCGTTCGCTGGGCCAGGCCTCGCAAGCGACGACTGGATCGCCGCCGGCCGCGGCGTAACCGGTCTCGTAGGCGGAATAGAGGTAGGGCGTGAGCGAAGGGAACTCGGCGGCGCAGGTGTCGATGCGCTTGTAAACCGGTACGAGGCCGGCGTCTCGGCGATGTTCGGCGACCGCGGCGTCTTCGAGACCGGTAAGCTCCGCCAGGCGGGCGTCGCAAAAGCCCAACCTCTTGAGCCGCCGGAGCTGGAAGCCGTCGTCCGGCAGCCCATGACGCCGCAACTGCTCCTCGGCCGCGACCAAGTCCGCGATCTGGCGCAGGAACCAGGGATCGATCCGCGTGGCCGTGGCGATCTCCTCGAGACCGGCGCCGTAGCGCAGTGCCTGGGCGACGGCGAGCAGCCGGTCCGGCCTGGGCTCGCCGAGCCGGATCAAAAGCTCCTCGCGGTCGACCGCGCCGTCTTTGCCGACCACACCAGGCAGGCGCACCTCGTTGAGGCCGGTCAGGCCCGTCTCCATGGACCGCAGCGCTTTCTGCAGGGACTCCGCGAAGGAGCGACCGATCGACATGGCCTCGCCGACCGACTTCATGGCGGTGGTCAAGGTCGGCTCCGCCCCGGGAAACTTCTCGAAGGTGAAGCGCGGCATCTTGGTGACCACGTAATCGATGGTCGGCTCGAAAGAGGCCGGCGTCACCCGGGTGATGTCGTTGTCGAGCTCGTCCAGGGTGTAGCCCACCGCCAGCTTGGCGGCGATCTTGGCGATCGGGAAGCCGGTCGCCTTGGAGGCCAACGCCGAGGAGCGCGAGACCCTTGGGTTCATCTCGATGATGACCATCTTGCCGGTCTCGGGATCGACCGCGAACTGCACGTTGGAGCCGCCGGTATCGACGCCGATCTCGCGCAGGCAGGCGATCGAGGCGTCGCGCATGAGCTGGTATTCCTTGTCGCTCAAGGTGAGCGCAGGCGCGACGGTGACCGAGTCGCCGGTGTGGATGCCCATGGGGTCGACGTTCTCTATGGAGCAGACGATGATGCAGTTGTCGGCGCGGTCGCGCACCACCTCCATCTCGAACTCCTTCCAGCCGAGCACCGATTGCTCGATCAGGACTTCGGAGACCGGCGAGGCGCGCAGGCCGCTAGTGACGATCTTTTCGTATTCCTCGCGGTTGTAGGCGATGCCGCCGCCGGTGCCGCCCAGGGTGAAGGACGGCCGGATGATCGCCGGCAGGCCCACGTCCTTCAGCGCCTCGAGCGCCTGCTCGAAGCTCTTGGCGAGATGGGAGCGGGGACAGGCGATGCCGATCTTTTCCATGGCCTGTCGGAACAGCAGGCGGTCCTCGGCCTTGTCGATGACGTCGGCGACGGCGCCGATCATCTCCACGCCGTGGGCTGCCAGGACCCCCTTGCGATCGAGGGTCAGGCCCGTGTTGAGGCCGGTCTGCCCACCCATGGTGGGCAGCAGCGCGTCGGGTTTCTCGCGCGCGATGATCTTGGCCACGACCTCGGGCGTGATCGGCTCCACGTAGGTCGCGTCGGCCAGGTCCGGGTCGGTCATGATGGTGGCCGGGTTGGAATTGACCAGGACCACCCGGTAGCCCTCTTCCTTGAGGGCCTTGCAGGCCTGGGCGCCGGAGTAATCGAACTCGCAGGCCTGTCCGATCACGATCGGCCCGGCGCCGACGATCAGGACGGATGAGATGTCGTTTCGTTTCGGCATATATGCGTTCTCAAACGTCGCCCGCTTGGGACCGTGAGGTGCCAGGGACGGAGTTCTGAATAGGTTGTCGGCTAAAGCGGCTATGTGCCACGGGCGAGCCGCAATGAAAAGCCTGAAGGGGGCGCCGCGACGAAGAAATCCTTCGCCGCCTACAAGACCCGGTCCAGATCGGCGCAGATGTCCTCGGGGTCCTCCAGGCCGACGGACAAACGGAACACGCCGTCGCCGGCGAAGGCGCGGTAGGCGTCGAGCTGGGCGCCTTCCAAGGCGAACGAGGCGCCGACCACCTCATCGGTTCCGATCCAGTAGATCAGACTGCGGTGATGGCCCAGGGAGACGGCGTAGTGGATGACCCGGAGTCCGCCCTCCGTCCGCGCGGCCATGCGTGCAGCCGTGGCCGGTCCGTCGGCCACCTGGAAGGCCATCATGCCCGAGAAGCTGTCCATCTGGCGGCGGGCCAGGTCGTGCTGGGGGTGGGAGGCCAGACCCGGATAGAGCACACGGGCCACCTTGGGGTGCGACTCCAGGAACTCCGCCACTGCCAGGGCGCTCTCGGAATGGGCTTTCATGCGCAGCGGCAGGGTCGCCGCGCCGCGCAGGATGAGCCAGGCGTTGAACGGACTCAGGACGCCGCCGTGATGGATCGCGGCTTCCCGGTTGAGCGCCTGGATGTCGGCCGCCGAGCCGAGCACTGCGCCGCCCAGGGCATCACCGTGGCCGCCGATGTACTTGGTGAGCGAATGGACCACGAAATCGGCCCCCAGCTCGATCGGACGGGTGGCGACCGGCGTGGCGAAGGTCGAATCGACGGCGAGCCGCGCGCCCGCGCCATGGGCCAGCTCGGCGAGCGCCTGGATGTCCGACAGCCGCAAAATGGGATTGGCGGGAGTCTCGATCCACAGAAGCTTGGTGTTCGCCCGCAAGGCCGCCGCAACGACATCCACGTCCGAGGTGTCGGCGGCCGTCACCTCTATCCCGAGTCGCGGCAGGGTGTGGCGCGCCAGCTCGGCGGTGCCGGCGTAGTTGGTGTCGCTGATGACCAGATGGTCGCCGCTCGACAGCAGGCTCAGCAGCAGGCCCGCCGAGGCCGCCATGCCCGAGGCGAAGGCCTGGCAGGCTTCGGCCCCTTCGAGCGCCGCCAGCTTGTCCTCCAGCTGGCGCACCGTGGGATTGCTCCAGCGGGTGTAGATGTAGGGCGCGTCGTCGCCGATGGCATGGATCGAGAAGCCCTGGGGGCGCTCCAGGGCGTAGGTCGTCGACATGACCAGATTGGGCGCCGAGGCGCCGGTCTCCGCATCCGGCGTCTCGCCGGCGTGGATCGCGGTGGTCCTGAGGCCGGGGCGGTTGCTGCGCTTGGCCATATTACTAGTCCGGTGTCAGCGGCCGGCCTTGCAGGCCTCGATTTTGGCGACGAAGCGCTCGAAGAGGTAGTGGCTGTCTTGGGGGCCGGGGGAAGCTTCCGGATGGTATTGCACGGAAAACACCGGCCGGCCTTCCAGGACAATGCCCTCGTTGGAGCCGTCGAACAGCGACACGTGGCTTGGCTCCACCTCCGGAGGCAGGCTCTCCGGGTCGACTTCGAAGCCGTGGTTCTGACTGGTGATCTCGACCCGGCCGCTGGCCAGGTCCTTCACCGGATGATTGGCGCCCCGGTGGCCCAAATGCATCTTGCGGGTCGTCGCGCCCAAGGCCAGCGCCAGGATCTGATGCCCCAGGCAGATGCCGAAGATCGGCAGCTCCGGCTCGTCCAGCAGGGCCTTGACGGTGGGCACCGCGTAGACGCCGGTGGCCGCGGGGTCGCCGGGCCCGTTGGAGAGGAAGACGCCGTCGGGCCGGTGCCGCAGGATCTCCTCCGCCGTGGCCGTGGCCGGCACCACAGTCACCCGGCAGCCGAGGGTGGCGAGGCAGCGCAGGATGTTGCGCTTGGCGCCGAAATCGACCGCGACAACGTGATGTTTGGGGGCCTCCTGGCGACCGTAGCCGCTCTCCAGCGACCAGCGGGTCTCGTCCCAGCCGTAGGCCTGGGTGCAGGTCACCTCCTTGGCCAAGTCCATGCCTGCCAGGCCGGGCCACGCGGCGGCCTCGGCCCGCAGGGCCGCCAGATCCAAGCCGCCTCGCGTCGGCGCCTCCGGGTCGTGGCCGAGACACCCTTCCGGGGCGCCCAAATCGCGGATTCGGCAGGTCAAGGCCCGCGTGTCGATGCCGGCGATGCCGATCAGATTGTGCGACTTCAGCCAGGCGTCCAGGCCTTGGACAGCGCGCCAGTTGGAGGGCTCGGTGATGTCGGCGCGCAGGACCAGGCCGCGGGCCGCCGGGGTCGTGGTCTCAATGTCTTCGGGATTGGCGCCGATGTTGCCGATGTGGGGAAAGGTGAAGGTGATGATCTGGCCGGCATAGGAGGGGTCGCTCAGGATCTCCTGATAGCCGGTGATGGAGGTGTTGAAGCAGACTTCGCCCACGGCCCGGCCGGTGGCACCGAGGCCGCGGCCCAGGAACGCCGTACCGTCGGCCAGTACCAGCGCCGCGGTGGCCAGCTCCGGGCCGGCGAAAAGGGTCTGCCCGGTCTCTTTGGACAAGGCGGAAGCAGGACCGGAGTCGTTCATGGTGAGTAGGGTCCCCAGGCCGATCATCTTCGTCAAAGTGGCGGCGCTTGGTGCACCGCGGCTAGGCTATCTGGGACGGTCGGCCGTCTGGCCTCTGTTTACGGGATAGACCCGTCTGGGTCAAGCGCTGGAGATTCATATTTATTTAAAGAATTCAATATCTTATCCGGCCCACCTGAGATTTTGCCATTTCACACCGATTGAGCTAACCTCTCCCGCCGCCGAGGCCGGGGAGCAACGGAGGGGAGCCTTATTCGTGCTGCGCCAAGAGCTGAACGAGTCGCTCAAAGAGGCCATGAAGGCCAAGGACAGCTGCGCCACCTCCACCATCCGCCTGATCCTGGCAGCCCTCAAGGACCGCGACATCGCGGCCCGTACCCAGGGGTCCGGCGAGAAGCTAAGCGACGAGGAAATTCTCGAAGTGCTGCAGAAGATGGTGCGCCAGCGACGGGACTCCATCGAGATGTACGCCAAGGGCGACCGGCAGGACCTGGTCGACCGGGAGTCGCGGGAGATCGAGATCATCGAAAGATTCCTGCCCACGCCCCTCAGCGATGCCGAATCGGCGGTCGCGGTGCGGGACGTCATCGGTGAGCTGGGCGCCAGCTCCCTCAAGGAGATGGGCCAGGTCATGGGCGAGCTGAAGCGGCGCCATGCGGGCCGCATGGATTTCGCGAAGGCGAGCGCCCTCGTCAAGGAGGCCTTGGGATAAAGCTGTCCGGGGTAATGGATACCCGGGGTGAAGGGCGGCCTGGAATAGGCAGAGCCTAGACCCGCCTGGTTGTCCACAGCCCTATCAACAGCTTTGTGGCCCAAGCGGGCGTTTCTCGCCTGTGCTGCGCCGTCGTCTTTGATAGCGTGTGGCCGTCTTTGGAGTGTGTCGCCGCGACCATGGCCTTCCCGCCGGACTTCCTCGACGAACTGCGTGCCCGGACCGATCTTCCCGGTCTCGTCGGCCGTCGGGCCAAGCTGATCAAGCGGGGCCGGGAATTCACCGCCCTGTGCCCCTTCCACAACGAGAAAACGCCCTCTTTCACGGTCAGCCCGGACAAGGGTTTCTACCACTGCTTCGGCTGCGGGGCGCACGGCGACGCCATCGCGTTCGTCATGCAGAGCGAGGGCTTGAGCTTCCCCGAGTCGGTCGAGCGGCTGGCCGGGCTGGCCGGCCTCGAGGTGCCGAAACCCACGCCGGAACAGGCGGCCCGCGCCGAGCGCGGGGCGGCCCTCCACGAGGCTATGGACGCGGTTTGCCAGTGGTTCACCGAACAGCTCCACGGCGATGCAGGTGCCGAGGCGGGGGACTATCTTGTCGGCCGCGGCCTCGAGCCCGCAACCGTCGCGGCGTTTCGGCTGGGTTACGCGCCCAACCGGCGCGGCGCCCTCAAGCTGGCGATGAACGCGAAGGGCCTCGACGACGAAATTCTGGTCGAGGCCGGCCTCATCAAGCCCGCGGAGGGGGGCGAGGCGCCGCGCGATTATTTCTTCGACCGGATCGTCTTTCCCATCACCGACCGGCGCGGCCGGGTGGTGGCCTTCGGCGGCCGGACCTTGGGCCAGTCCAAGGCGAAGTACATCAACTCGCCGGAGACCCCGCTGTTTCACAAGGGCCGCATGCTCTACAACCTGGCCGGCGCCAGGCGTGCCGCCCACGACACCGGCGAGGTGCTGGTGGTCGAGGGCTATATGGACGTGATCGCCTTGGCCCAGGCGGGGTTCCCGGCCACGGTGGCGCCCCTGGGCACGGCGATCACGGAGGACCAGATCGCGGAACTGTGGCGCCTGGCGTCGGAGCCGCTGCTCTGCCTCGACGGCGACGCCGCGGGACGCCGCGCCGGCTATCGCGCGGCCGAACGGGCGCTGGCGCACCTGCGTCCCGGAAAGTCCCTGCGGTTCGCCATCTTGCCCGAAGGCGAAGACCCGGACAGCCTGGTGCGGAACCGGAGTCCGCAGGCCCTGCGGCAGGTGCTCGAGACCGCCCTGCCGCTATCCGATCTCATCTGGCTGATGCACACGGACGGCCGCAGCTTCGAGACGCCGGAGCGGCAGGCCGGCCTGCGTCAGGACTTGCGCGCCAGCGTTCAGGCGATTCGCGACCCCGACGTGCGGGCCGGCTATGAAGCCGAGATGGAGCGCCGTTTCGACGCCGCCTTCGGCCAAGGCCGGCGGGGACGGCAGGCTGCTGGCGGTCAGTCCCGTCCTGGGCGGCCCCCATCCTGGCAATCCCGGGGGCGCGGACCCGGCGGACCCAAGGATTGGGCTGGCGAGCAGAAGGGCGGACGGGGCGTACGGATTCCTAACCGCCAGCGCTATTTCCGCCAAGAGCAGGCTCTCGTCGCCTATCTCATCAACCACCCCGAGCTGCTTTCCGAGTTTACCGAGGAGGTGGCCGATCTCAGGCTCGAAAACCGCGACCTGGGCCGTCTGCGCGGCGCCCTGGTCGATTTGATTGCCAGCGACCCCGCTCTTGACAGCGAGGGCCTCAGATGCCACCTGGAGCAGCAAGGATTTGTTGAGGTCCTTAACGGCTTGTTGAGCCGGGACGTCTATGACCTGTTTCATTCGGCGAGGCCGGGGGCGCCGCTGAATAAAGCGCGCGAGGTTTGGCTGGAAGCCCTGAGCAGGCACAAGGCACGCCAAGGGCCAAGGGATCCGGACGCCGAGGGCGGCCAGAGTGCCGCACCCGCGTCGGCAGGGGCGAGGCGATAGGGAACGGGGAAAAGACGTCGCGTCACCGGTTCGTCGCAGGGCAAGGCCCATCCGGCAGCCCAGCGACGCCAACGGGATGTAAGGACGGCCGTGCGGGAGCCAAGCACGGGCGCGTCTTTATGTGTGCGGTTTCGGGGTCCTTGAGTTAGGGGCGAGAGCGAATGGCGACAAAGGCCAGCGAGACGACGGAAACGACGGAAAACCGCGAGGAGACGGGCGACCGCCCGCTCATGGATGCGAACAGCGCGGCGATCAAGAAGCTGATCCTGCGCGCCAAGGAACGCGGTTACATCACCTACGAAGAGCTGAACCAGATCTTGCCTCCGGACCAAATGTCTTCGGAGCAGATCGAGGACAGCATGGCCGCGCTGTCGGAGATGGGCATCACCGTCATCGAGAGCGAGGATCAGGACGATTCCGCGGAAAGCGAGAAGGAGGAAGAGGCCCCTTCACGCGCCACCGGCAACCTGGACGACGAGGACATCGGGCGTACGGACGATCCCGTACGCATGTACCTGCGCGAGATGGGCTCGGTGGAGCTCCTGTCCCGGGAAGGCGAGATCGCTATCGCCAAGCGAATCGAGGCGGGCCGCGAGAAGATGATCGGCGGCATTTGCGAGAGCCCGCTGACGATCCGGGCGCTGTTGACCTGGCGCGCCGCCCTCTTGGACAACAAGATCCTGCTGCGCGACATCATCGATCTCGACGCGACCTACGATTCCGACCCCAGCGAGGCCGAGATGGCCGAGGCGGTGGCGGAACTGGAGGAAACGGAGGAGGAAGCGGCCGCC
>CALJXB010000292.1 GCA_937974415.1 uncultured Kiloniellales bacterium | reverse complement strand
CGTTGGTACTGGTGAGGTCCCCGATTTCGAATGGAATCACCCGTAATGCACTCTTGGCCGTCCGTTCGCTGTCTCTTGCTGCTGTCCTTCATGGTTCTTGCCGTCGGCGGCTGGCCGAATGCTTGGGCGCAGAAGCCGGGGCCGACAGCCTCCGACTACGGAATTTCCTCGCAATCCCAGCTCGAATTGAGCGATGCCGACACCCCGATCTGGTTGAATCGGATCAACGATATCGAGCTGACCATTGGCGACGAGGATATTTCGGTGGAGACGCGCGGCCGGGCGCTGCGCGATCTCAATGCGATCAGCCAAGGAGCGAAGGCCCGGCTGGAACAGGAGCAGGAGCGACTCGAGCCGATCAACAAGGAGCTGAATAGCCTTGGGCCGGCACCGGTGGAGGGAGAGGCGGAATCCGAGGACATTGCCAATCTGAGGCACGAAATCGGCGACCGCATCGCGACAATCGAGTTCCGCCTGCGCGAGCTCCGGCTGGTTCTCGTGCGAGCGGAAAACCTCGAGCTCGCGCTGATCTCGCGCACCGACAGCCCGATGACGGCTCGTCTCTGGGAACGCTCGCCGGTTCTGTGGCAAGGGGAAACCTGGAGAGTTGCGGGCGCCAACTGGTTGCAATTGATCAAGGCAGTGGCCGCGGCCCCAGGCAAATGGTGGGACTCCAAATCCGCGGAGGATCGGCCGGGCAGACTCTTGCTCTCTATTTGCGCGGGTTTGGTTGTGTTGTTTCTGGGCGTGCTGGCGCGCCGCTGGCTTCAGCGCCATCCAGGGCGCCGGGAGGGCGAGGAGAGCCCGACCTACGCCCGGCGAATCCTCGCTGCCTTTGTCACCGCCATCTCCGATGCGCTCCTGCCGTCGTTCGCGCTTGGAGCCATCGCCTTGGCGATCTGGCTGCTGTCCGAAAACGATCTACTGTTGCCCGAGCTTGCGATTGCCGTCTGTATCGGCGGCATCATCTATTTCGTCCTAACCGGACTGTCCCGCGCCGTCCTTGCTCCGCGGACGCCGGCCTGGCGCATCTTGCCCGTGAGCGAGGACGGTGCCGTGGTCTTGAATCGGCGTGTTCGGATCGTGGCCTTTTATCTCGCGGTGGTGGAGGTCCCGTTCCGCACCGCCAGGCACCTGGGCCTGCTCGAATTTCCAGAGTTCGAGACGGTCACCACGCTTTTTCTCGATGGCATTCTGGCCGGCTTGCTCCTCACTTTGCTGCCCAGTCACTTCTGGCAGACGGGAGAGAACGAGGAGCCGAGCCGCGTGGTTGTCGGGGTTTCGATCACTCTCGGGGTCCTGCTGATCGCAGTACCCGTTCTGGACTTGGTCGGATTTTCGGCGCTTGCGTCGTATATGCTCGTGGTCTTGGTTGTCACCGTCGTGGCGGTCGGATTCGCCGTGCTACTGCGCGTGGCCGGCCACGAGGCCTTGGCCCAGATCCTGCGCCCAGGCAGCACACTGCGTCTCCGTCTTTATCGCTGGCTTCGTTTGGGGGAAGGCGGCGCCCGCTTGTTGCGCGTCGTGGGCGGTCTCCTCGTCGATCTGCTCCTTTTCCTGGCTTTGGCTTACATCTTGCTGCGCTTCTATGGCCTGCCCAATGCGCTGCTGCTCCACTGGGTCGAGAAACTTGCCGACGGCATACCCATCGGGAACGTCCTCCTGTCACCGATCGATATCGTCATGGCGATCCTGGTTTTCGTCGGTGTTCTGCTGGCGACCGGCATGCTGCGCCGCTGGCTTGCGGAGTTGCTGCGCACCGGCACCCGGATGGACGTAGGCGTTCGAAATGCCATCGTATCCGGCATGGGTTACGGTGGCGTCGTTATTGCCATTGTCCTCGCCATCGCCATTGTCGGTCTGGATCTTTCCAACCTGGCGTTGGTTGCGGGCGCGCTTTCCGTTGGCGTCGGATTCGGCTTGAGGACGGTGGTCGAGAACTTCGTCGCCGGTCTGCTTTTGCTAATCGAAAGGCCCATCAAGGAGGGCGATTGGATTGTCACTGCCAGCCATCAGGGTACGGTGAAGCGCATATCCGTGCGCTCCACCGAGATCGAGACCTTCGACCGTGCGTCCGTCATCGTGCCCAACGCCGAGTTGGTGGCACAACCCGTTCAGAATTGGACGCACAAGAACAGGATCGCGCGGATCATCGTGCCGATCGGTGTCGCCTACGGCAGCAATACGGATAAAGTCCGCGAGATCTTGCTGGGTTGCGTCGCCGATCACCCGGACGTGCTGAAGTATCCAGAGCCCTATGTCATTTTTCAGCGGTTCGGGGAGTCGTCACTCGATTTCGAGCTGCGCTGCTTCGTCAAGGACGCCGACTATGTCCTGACGTGCCATAGCGATTTGAACTTTGCCATAGACAGGGCCTTCCGAGAGGAGGGCATCGAAATTCCCTTCCCGCAGCGCGACCTGCACCTGCGCGAGTCTTTGCCGCTACGCGTCGCCATGGGTGAGGATCGCTCCGCGGAAAGCGAACCCGAAGGGCCCGTGCCCGAGGAGGGCGGTCAAATTCCTCAGGAATTCCCTGGCGCCACGGCAACCGATGGCAAGACGGCAGGATAATGCGCCGGACGGTCTCGCCCGATCGTAGGGGCACTCCCTTGCCAGTTGACGGCTCCCCGTCGGGGTTCAATTGCCAACGTCTGGCAACCTGGAGGATGGTGCCGGGCGTCGCGAGCGGTCTGATAATGGAGGGAGGGCTCGACCATGGCCGAGCACAATAGGGTTGCAATCGTCACCGGGGCGGGCAGCGGTATCGGCCGGGCGGCCGCAACCGCCCTGCTGCAGGACGGCTACCGGGTGTCGCTCGCGGGGCGCCGGCCGGAACCCTTGCAGGCGACCGCCGCCGAGGCGGGTGTGCCCGCCGCCCGGGCCCTGGCGGTCCCGACCGACGTCGGCGATCCCGCTTCCGTGCGGGATCTCTTCGCCAAGACCCGCGAGGCCTTCGGCCGCATCGATGTGTTGTTCAACAACGCCGGGATCAGCGCGCCAGCGATCCCACTGGAGGAGTTGAGCTACGAACAGTGGCAGGCGGTGGTGGATGTCAACCTGACCGGGGCATTCCTGTGCACCCAAGAGGCCTTCACCGCTATGAAGGACCAAGACCCTCGGGGCGGGCGCATCATCAACAACGGCTCGATCTCCGCCGACCGGCCGCGGCCCCACTCGGCGCCCTACACCGCCACCAAGCACGCCATCACCGGCCTCACCAAGTCGACCTCCCTGGACGGGCGCCGCTACGACATCGCCTGCGGCCAGATCGACATCGGCAACGCCGCCACCGAGATGACGGCCGTCATGCGCGATGGCGTGACCCAGGCCGACGGGTCTATCGCGCCCGAGCCGACCATGGACGTGCGCCTGGTCGGCGAAGCCGTGCTGCACATGGCGAGCCTGCCGCTGGACGCCAACGTGCAGTTCATGACCATCATGGCGACCAAGATGCCCTATATCGGACGCGGGTAGGGCGTTTGTC
>CALJXB010000291.1 GCA_937974415.1 uncultured Kiloniellales bacterium | reverse complement strand
GGTCTCGTCGTTGCCCTTCAGCTCGTCGATGGTGCCGTCGGCACGCACGACGAAGTTGTGGCCTCGGGCGCCCGGCCCACCGCCCTCGAGGCCGTAGGGATCGGTGTCCCGGTGGGAGGAGAGGGTGGTCGCGGTCATGGCGTCCAGGAAGCGCATCTTGCGGATCACGCCGTCGCCGCCCCGGTGCCGCCCTCGCCCGCCGGAGCCGCGGCGGATGCGAAACTCCTCGAGGCGCACCGGAAAACGCCATTCCAACACCTCCGGGTCGGTCATGCGGGTGTTGGTCATGTGGCTGTGGACCGCGCTGGTGCCGTCGTGATCCGGACCGGCGCCGGTGCCGCCGCAGATCGTCTCGTAGTTCTGATAGCGCTCGTTGCCGTAGACGAAGTTGTTCATGGTGCCCTGGGCCGAGGCGAGCACGCCGAGCGCGCCGTAGAGCGCGTCGGTGATGCACTGGGAGACCTCGGTGTTGCCGGAGATGACCGCGGCCGGATAGACGGGGCTGATCATGGATCGCTCTGGGATGACCAGCTTGAGGGGCTTCAGGCAGCCCTCGTTGAGCGGGATCTCGTCGTCCACCAGGGTGCGGAAGACGTAGAGCACGGCCGCCTTGCAGACCGCCGTCGGCGCGTTGTAGTTGCCCCGGTCCTGGGGCGAGGTGCCGGTGAAGTCGACGGTGGCCTCGCGCGCGTCACGGTCCACCGTGATCCGCACCTTGATCTCGGAGCCGTTGTCGAGGGGGTAGACGAAGTCGCCCTCCTTCAGCACGTCGAGCACCCGGCGCACGGATTCCTCGGCGTTGTCCTGGACATGACCCATGTAGGCCTGCACCACCTCAAGGCCGAAGTGGGCGAGCATCTTGCGGACCTCCTGCACCCCGGTCTCGCAGGCCGCGATCTGGGCGCCCAGGTCGGCCATGTTCTGGGTCGGGTTGCGGCAGGGATAGGGCCCGGAGGTCAGCATCTCCAGGGTCTCGCGCTCGCGCAGCACGCCCTCCTCGACCATGAGGAAGTTATCGATCAAGACGCCTTCCTCTTGGATCGTGGTGCTGTCGGGCGGTGCCGAGCCCGGCGTGCGCCCGCCGATGTCGGCGTGGTGGCCGCGCGAGCCGACATAGAAAAGAATGTCCCGGCCCGCCTCATCGAAGACCGGCGTGATGACGGTCACGTCCGGCAGGTGGGTGCCGCCGTTGTAAGGCGCGTTGAGGGCGTAGACGTTGCCCGGCTTCATGGTGCCCGCGTTCTCGCGAATCACGGTCTTGATCGACTCCCCCATGGAGCCGAGATGCACCGGCATGTGGGGCGCGTTGGCCACCAGATTGCCCGCGGGATCGAAGATGGCGCAGGAGAAGTCGAGGCGCTCCTTGATGTTTACCGAATAGGCGGTGTTGGCGAGCGTCGCGCCCATCTGCTCGGCGATCGACATGAAGAGGTTGTTGAAGACCTCCAACATGACCGGATCGGCCGCGGTGCCGACGGCCTCCGACTTGGGGCGCGGCTTGACGCGGGTCAGCACCAGATGGCCGCGGCCGGTGAGCTCCGCCCGCCAGTCGGGCTCGACGATGGTGGTGGCGGTGCGCTCGACGATGATGGCCGGGCCATCCACCCTTTGGCCGGGCGTGAGCCGGTCCCGGTCGTACAGCGGCGTGTCCTGCCAGGCGCCCAGGGCATGAATGCGCACTCGGTCGATCGGCTCGGCGTCAGAGCCACCGCTTGCCGCCTCGCTCTCCAAGTCCTGGACCGCCTCGGTGGTGCCGATGGCCTCGGCCGAGACCGCCTCCGCGACCAACTTGCGGTCCGGCGCGATGAAGCCGAAGCGCTGGCGGTGACTGTCCTCGAAGGCGCGTTTCATATCCTCGAGGGACCCGAAGTCAACCAGCAGCGGGCTGTCGGTGCCCTCGTAGCGCAGGTGGACCTTGCGCTGCAGGACGATGTTTTCCGCAGCCACGCCCTGATCGAGGATCTCGTCCCGGGCCTCGGCTTCGAGCGCCACGAAGGCCTCTTCCAGGGCGGGCACCACGGCGGCCTCGAAGGGCGCCTCGACCTGCCGCTCGCGCAGGGCCCGTACGTCCGCAAGCCCCATACCGTACGCGGACAGCACGCCAGCGAAGGGATGCAGGAAGACCCGAGTCATGCCCAGGGCGTCGGCCACCAGGCAGGCGTGCTGGCCGCCGGCGCCGCCGAAGCAGTTGAGGGTGTACTCGGTCACGTCGTGGCCGCGCTGGACCGAGATCTTCTTGATGGCGTTGGCCATGTTCTCGACCGCGATGCGCAGGAAGCCTTCGGCGACTTCCTCGGGGCTCTGTTCGGGCTTGCCGGTGGCCGCGGCGATCTCCCGCGCCAGGCCGGCGAACTTTGCATGCACCACCTCGGCGTCGAGCGGCTCGTCGGCGGTCGGACCGAACACCCTCGGGAAGTGGGCCGGCTGAATCTTGCCCAGCATGACATTGCAATCGGTCACCGCCAACGGCCCGCCGCGGCGGTAGCAGGCGGGGCCCGGGTTGGCGCCGGCGGAGTCCGGGCCGACCCGATAGCGCGCGCCGTCGAAGTGCAGGATCGAGCCGCCGCCGGCCGCCACGGTGTGGATGCGCATCATGGGCGCGCGCATGCGCACCCCGGCCACCTGGGTCTCGAAGGCGCGCTCGTACTCGCCGTCGTAGTGGGCCACGTCGGTCGAGGTGCCGCCCATGTCGAAGGTGATGATCTTCTCGAAGCCGCCCATGGCGGCGGTCTCCACGGCGCCGACGATGCCGCCGGCCGGGCCGGAGAGAATCGAGTCCTTGCCCTGGAACAGGCGGGCGTCGGTGAGGCCGCCGTTGGACTGCATGAACATGAGCCGCGCGTCGCCCAGCTCGCTCGCGACCTGGTCCACGTAGCGCCGGAGGATCGGCGAGAGATAGGCGTCGACCACCGTGGTGTCGCCCCGACTGACCAGCTTCATCAGCGGGCTCACGGCGTGGCTCGCGGAGACCTGGGTGAAGCCGACCTGCCGGGCGAGCTCCGCCACCTGGCGCTCGTGGTCGGAGAAGCGGTAGCCGTGCATGAAGACGATGGCGGCCGAGCGGAAACCGTCGTCGAAGGCAGCCTGGAGGTCGCGGCGCACGGCCTCTTCGTCCGGCGCCGCCAGCGCCTCCCCCGAAGCCGTTACCCGCTCGTCCACCTCGATCACACGGGCGTAGAGCAGCTCCGGCAGCACGATCTCGCGGGCGAAAAGGTGAGGGCGGTTCTGGTAGCCGATGCGCAATGCGTCGCCGAAGCCCTTGGTGATCACCAGGACCGTCGCCTCACCCTTGCGCTCGAGGAGGGCGTTGGTAGCGACGGTGGTGCCCATCTTCACGGCCTCGATGGCCGCGGCCGGGATCGGGTCTGCGCCCTGCAGGCCGAGCAGCGCGCGGATGCCCTGGAGTGCCGCGTCGCGGTAGCGCTCGGGGTTCTCGGATAGGAGCTTGTGGGTCACGAGGCTGCCGTCGGGCCGGCGCGCCACCACGTCGGTGAAGGTGCCGCCCCGGTCGATCCAAAATTGCCAGCGGTCCTTGCCCGTTTCGTACGGCACCGTCGCGCTATCCAGGTTCTCGCTCACCCTTCGCCTCCTCCATCGCCGCAGCCCTGCGCAAAACCATGCAGGACGCCTTACGAACCATGTGTGCACTTTATAGATAATTTATAGATATTTTATCAACATAAAATGCGACGCTTTCGCGTGATAAATTGCTGGCGACGTGGAACCGCCAAGTCTCCACAAACCGGGGCGCACGTGATATGGCAGCCGCAAGGAGACTGCCGTGACATCCTTGGCCCTTAGAGTCCTGATCCTGCTCGCCCTGTTGTTGGCCGGCCCGCTGATAACGGTCCTCACCGGCCGGGTCAGCCTATCGGGCGACTGGCGGACCGCCAGCCGGGCCACCACGGGCCTGGCGCCCGACGCGGCGGCGACGCGCGAGGCGGTGATCCAGGTCTATGGCGCCCGCGCCTTCCGCTGGCGCGGCGCCTTCTCGGTGCACACCTGGATCGCGGCCAAGCGCCGGGGCGCCGACGGCTACCGGGTCTACGAGGTGGTCGGCTGGCACGGCAACAAATCGGTGAAGTCGGGCAAGGCGGAGCCCGACCGCCAGTGGTACGGCGCCCAGCCCGAGCTCTATCTGGACCTGCGCGGGCCCGACGCTGAAGGGCTGATCGGCCGCATCGAGGCGGCGGTGAAGGCCTATCCCTACGAGGGCCGCTACCGCACCTGGCCCGGGCCCAACTCCAACACCTTCACCGCCTTCGTGGCGCGCCGCGTCCCCGAGCTGGGCCTCGAGCTGCCGCCGACCGCCGTCGGCAAGGACTATCTCGGCGGCGCCACCTTCTTCGGGCCGAGCCCCAGCGGCAGCGGCTATCAGGTCTCGCTGTTCGGTATCGCCGGGATCCTGGCCGGCGTCGAAGAGGGCCTCGAGGTCCACCTGCTCGGCCTGACCTTCGGCATCGACCCGCTCGACCTGGCGGTCAAGCTGCCGGGCCTGGGACGCCTACCCTCGCCGCCACGCAACGGCAATCACGTGGCGAGCTCCAGCCCATGAGCGTCTGGGGCAAAATTCTGGGCGGGGCCGCCGGCTTCGCCATCGGCGGACCGATCGGCGCGATTCTCGGCGGCGTGGCCGGCCACGCGGTCGACAAGATGCGCGACAGCACCCGCGAGGCGCCCGAGGACGACGCCACCCGGCGCGTCGCCTTCACCATCGGCGTCATCGTGCTGGGCGCCAAGATGGCCAAGGCCGACGGGGTTGTCACCAAGGACGAAATCGGCGCCTTCAAGGAAGTCTTCCACATCCCCCAGGAGGAGATGCAGAACGTCGGCCGCCTGTTCAACCAGGCGCGCCGGGACGCCGGCGGCTTCGAGCCCTACGCCAAGCAGATCGGCCGCCTGTTCCGCCACAACCCGGCGGTCCTGGAGGAGCTGATCCAAGGCCTGTTCCACATCGCCCGGGCCGACCGCAAGATCACCC
>CALJXB010000290.1 GCA_937974415.1 uncultured Kiloniellales bacterium | reverse complement strand
AAGGCGGATTCGGTCAGGAGGACCATTTGGACAGGAGCTCGAGCACGGTTCTGAAGCTGGCCCAGCCCCTCAAGGCTTGGATCCAGCGCTCGGCTCTGCTTCTCCTCATTACGGCGGCGGTCGCGCTGATGCTGCTCGGGCGAACCCAAAGCGGCGTCGTCGAGCGGGCGCGAGCCGTGGTCGCCGATGCCGTAGCCCCGATGCTTGATTTCGCCTCGCGGCCGATCAGCAGCACGGTGGACACCCTGGAAAGCGCCCAGAACTTGATGGCGCTCGCCAAGGAGAACGCCGAATTGCGGGAGGCCAACCGGCGGCTCAGGTCCTGGCAGGCGGTGGCCTACCGTCTCGAGGCGGAAAACGGCGCTTTGCGGGATCTCCTGCGCATGGCGCCGGATCCCAGCAGCCGCTACATCACGGCGCGGGTCGTCGCCGACAACGGCGGGGCCTTCGTCCGCTCGGTGCTGGTGAGCGCCGGCCAGCGCGACGGCGTGGTCCAGGGCCAGGCCGCGGTCACCGGAGAAGGCCTGGCGGGCCGGGTCGCCCAGGTCGGCACGCGCGCTGCCCAGGTCCTTTTGATCACCGACATGAACAGCCGGATCCCCGTGATGCTGGCCCATAGCCGCGAGCGCGCGGTGCTCGCCGGCAACAACACCAATCGCCCGGCGCTGCTCTATCTCGGCCCGCGCAGCCAGGTCGAGCCGGGCGACCGGATCCTGACCTCCGGCGACGGCGGCGTCTTCCCGGCGGGACTGCCGGTGGGTGTGGTGGCGGCTTCAGAAGACGGCAAAGTGCGGGTGCAGCCCTTCGTCGATTGGGACCGCATGGAGTATCTGCGCCTGATCGATTACGAGCTGCCGGGGCTACTGCTGTCTGCAGGAGATGGCGATTAATCGGAGGCACGCCGCCGTGCGGGAAGACGTTTGGCATCGCCTGGACCTCATCGCCCGTCAAATCCTGCCGTTTTTCGTGACCCTGCTGCTGATCATGGTCGCCATGGTCCCGCTCAGGGTCCCGCTCTTGTCGCCGGTCATTCCCGCGCTGCCGCTGATCGCGGTCTATTACTGGTCGGTCCACAAGCCCAACCTCATGCCGGTCTGGGCGATCTTCCTGATCGGCCTGTTCCACGATCTCTTGACCGCTGGGCCGCCCGGCGTGGGCATCCTTTCGTTGTTGGTGGTTTATGGCTTGGTCGAGAGCCTGCGCCGACTGCTCGTGGGGGCGGGGTTCCTGGCGATATGGCTGGTGTTCGTGCCGGTGGCTGCGGCGGCCTCCCTCTCCACCTGGCTGCTGACCTGCCTGATCGAAACCCGCTTTTTCGATCCGGATCCGACCCTGTTCCAATTTTTCGCCACGATCGCGGGCTATCCCTGCCTGGCCTGGGTGCTGAGCCAGCTACAGCGCACCTTGGTGCGATAGGGCGAGAGGGTCCATGGCCTACGTCCACGAGGATCAGACGCGCTTCAAGACCTTTTCCCGCCGCGCGCTCTTGCTGGCTGGCGGCCAGACGGCGCTCATGGCGAGCCTCATCGGCCGCATGTACTACCTGCAGGTCGTTGAGGGCGAGCGTTATCGCACGCTCGCCGAAGACAACCGGATCAACATTCGTCTCCTGGCGCCGCCGCGCGGGCGCATCGTCGACCGCTTCGGCACGGCGCTGGCCGACAACCAGGCCAACTTCCAGGTCGTCGTGGTGCCGGAGCAGACCTCCGACCTCGGCCGGACCCTCGACGATCTCTCCCGCATCATAGAGGTGAGCGAGGAGGATCGCGCGCGCATCCTGAAGGAAGTCCGCCGCCGGCGGCCCTTCGTGCCGGTCACCGTGCTGGATAACCTGAGCTGGCATGACGTCAGCCGCCTGGAGGTCAATGCCCCGGCGCTGCCCGGGGTGGCGATCGAGATGGGCCAGACCCGCCGCTATCCCTTCGGCGAGCCGATGACCCAGATCCTCGGCTACGTGGCCGCCGTGGCCGAGCACGAGTTGAGCGGCGACCCGCTGCTGGAGCTGCCGGGCTTCCGCATCGGCAAGACCGGCATGGAACGGCGCTTCGACGACAAGCTGCGCGGAACCGCCGGCACCAGCCAGGTCGAGGTCAACGCCGTCGGCCGCGTGATCCGCGAGCTCAGCCGCGACGAGGGCAAACCTGGCCGCGAGCTGGTGCTGAGCGTGGATGCCGGTCTGCAGAACTTCGTCCACCAGCGCCTGCTGGGCGTGCGCAGCGCCTCGGCGGTGGTCATGAACGTTCACAGCGGCGAGGTGCTGGCGCTGTCCTCGGCGCCCAGCTACGACGCCAGCGCCTTCAACATCGGCCTCAGCAGCCGGCAGTGGCAGGAGCTGGCGAACGACCCCTTGGGGCCGCTCAACAACAAGGCGATCGGCGGCACCTACGCGCCTGGCTCGACGTTCAAGATGGTCGTCGCCTTGGCCGCCATGGAGGCCGGCGTCAGCCCGGGGCACAAGGTCTTTTGCCCGGGCTTCATGGAACTGGGGCGCTCGCGGTTTCACTGCTGGAAGCGCCACGGCCACGGCTGGCTCGGCATGCACGACGGCATCAAGCAATCCTGCGACGTCTATTTCTACGACATCGCGCGGCGCGCCGGCATCGACCGCATCTCCGAGATGGCCGTGCGCCTGGGCCTCGGCGAGGCAACCGGCATCGAGCTGCCCGGCGAGCGCGCCGGGGTGATCCCCACTCGCGCCTGGAAGCAAGCGGTCATCGGCGAGCGCTGGCAGGGCGGCGAGACTCTGGTGACCGCCATCGGCCAAGGCTTCGTGCTGACCACGCCGCTGCAGCTGGCGGTCATGACGGCGCGCCTGGCCAATGGCGGCTTTGCCGTGCGTCCCACCCTGGTGCGCGGCTTCCGAGACGCCATGGCGGAGGGCGAAGAAGCGCCGTCCAGCCCGGAGGCCACCGCCGGTCACGTGGCCGAGGTCGCCGCCTCGCGCTTCGCGCCGCTGGGGATATCCGAGGCGCATATGAAGGTGGTGGGCGACGCCATGGACGCGGTCAGCAATCACGAGCGCGGCACCGCCTACCGCTCGCGCATCGAAGAGGAAGCCTGGGCCCTGGCCGGCAAGACCGGCACCTCCCAGGTGCGCCGCATCTCGCTCAGCGAACGCCAGAGCGGGGTCAAGAAGAACGAGGACCTGGATTGGCGCTACCGCGACCACGGCCTCTTCGTCGCCTTCGCGCCGGTCCACCGGCCGCGCTATTGCTGTGCGGTGGTGGTCGAGCACGGCGGCAGCGGCTCGCGCTCGGCGGCGCCGATCGCGCGGGACATCCTGATCGAGACCCAGCGCCGCGACCCCAGCGCCTCGGGCCTCCGCCCGCTCGCCGCCGCCGGCGGCCAGGTGCGGGGGTCCTGAACCCATGGCGGTCTCCCGGCTGACCTTCGAGCGCAACCCCGAGATCTCCCTGGCGGACAAGATCGGCCAGATCAACTGGGGCCTTGTCTTCGTCATCACGCTGATCGCCGCGGTCGGTTGCGCCATGCTGTATTCCGCGGCCGAGGGCTCGATCGACCCCTGGGCCTCGCGCCAGGCGGTGCGCTTTGGCGCCGGACTCGCCCTCATGTTCGCGGTGGCGCTGATCGACGTGCGCATCTGGTTCCGCTACGCCTATGGCCTCTATTTCGGCGCCCTGCTGCTGCTGGGCGCGGTGGAATTCGTCGGCACCGCCGGTATGGGCGCCCAGCGCTGGATCGACCTCAAGGTCATCCAGCTGCAGCCCAGCGAGGTCATGAAGGTCGCCCTGGTGGTGGCGCTGGCGCGCTTTTTTCACGGCCAAGGGGACGAGGAGCTGGCGCGCCCGACCACCCTCGTCGTGCCGCTCGCCCTGGTGACGGCGCCGGCGGCCCTGGTGCTCAAGCAACCCGATCTCGGCACCGCCATGATGCTGCTGATGGCGGCGGGCGCGGTCTTCTTTGTCGCCGGCGCGCGGCTCTGGATGTTCGCCCTGGCCGCCGTCATGGCCGGCGCGGCGGTGCCGATCGGATGGCAGTTCCTGAGGGACTACCAGCGCCAGCGGGTGCTGACCTTCCTCGATCCCGAGAGCGACCCCTTGGGCGCCGGCTACCATATCCTCCAGTCCAAGATCGCCCTCGGCTCGGGCGGCCTCAGCGGCAAGGGCTTCCTCGCCGGCACCCAGAGCCACTTGAGCTTCCTGCCGGAGAAACAGACCGACTTCATCTTCACCATGCTGGCCGAGGAGTTCGGCATGATCGGCGGCCTGGTCCTGCTCGGCCTGTTCTTCCTGCTGTTCGTCTACGGCTTCGCCATCGCGCTCAGGTCGCGCAACCAGTTCGGGCGCATCCTCGCGATCGGGCTCACCGCCAACCTCTTCCTTTACGTCTTTATCAACATTGCCATGGTGATGGGGCTGATCCCGGTGGTCGGCGTGCCCTTGCCGCTGATCTCCTACGGCGGCACCGCCATGCTGGCGGTGATGCTCGCCTTCGGCTTGGTCATGTCGGTCTGGATCCACCGGGACATCCGCATTCCGCGCCGCGGCCTCGGCGATACCTGAGCGGCGCGCTGCCGACTACGAGCTGGCGGCGCAGAAACGCCTATCGACAAGGCGGGCGCGACTTGCTATCTAGCGCCTCCCGGATGGCGCTCGCCCTATTTCGCGGGCGTTTCCAGTGGGCGCATAGCTCAGTTGGCAGAGCAGCTGACTCTTAATCAGCGGGTCCAAGGTTCGAGTCCTTGTGCGCCCACCAATAATTTCAGATACTTAGGCGAAAAATTCGCAAGATTTCAGAATTTTAGACCTTGTATAGACACTGGGATTTGGGGGCTTCGGTACGGCTTTTTCCATTGCATCCTGGCGGTCGGACTGATGTGTGAGCTGTCACGCGTCAGCAGTTAGGATTGTCCGATTGAGGATCGCTAATGCGTCATTGGGGCTGGCTGCCAGCGCCTTCGCCTTTGAGCCTACGTTGGAGAATTTGTTGGGCGCACCCGCGCGGGGCGACAGCCTGCGTCATGTTGCCTTTAAGTTGGTTGGATATTTCGAGCGTGGCAAAGTCGGTCCCGTAGAGCAACGACCGCCATGAGTGACCTCGCCACGCTCAGGCCTGACCTAGCTAGGATCGTGCACTGGCGCCTGGTGTGTGGTTGTAACGCTCGGCCCCAATCAGATCGCCACTTTCACCTAGCCCCCAAGAGCCTGAACTTAGGCTTGGCGCTATCGGTGGGGGCAGGTATTTCTTCATGGTAGGTTCCTTCCGCCCACTACGCTGTCAGCAACCTCGATGTTAGGGCCACGGAGAAAGCGGAGAGCTTGGGTGGTGGGGCTGACATCGTCGCCAATCAAGTCCTCTACAATCTCAACTAGCAGGTCATTGGAATGGGATCTCTTGCCGTGGTGTAGCGAGCGCCAGGTTGCTGTGATGGCCTATTCTCCGCTGGATGAGGGCAGGCTCGTGCAGCGGGCTAGTCTTACTGAGGTCGCTCGTCGCCACGGAACGACCGAAGAAGCCGTTGCCCTGGCCTGGACCCTGCGGCAGCCATGTGTGGTGTCGATCCCCAAAGCCTCATCGCTCGAGCACGTGCGGGCGAACTACCAGGCGATCTGGCTCAAACTCTCGGACGAGGATCTCGCTGACCTCGAGTGTGACTACCCGGCGTCGACGGGTCCGACACGGCTCGTCATTACCTGAGACTGGTAGGCGCGCGCGTTCTGAGCACGGGTAACCGGCAGCTCGAAGCGGCCCCAAGGAAATATATTTTCACCCCATTTGGCTCCAGCAGCGTACTGTGGTTTTATTGCGATTGTCTCGAGCAATGGAAAGGTCTGCGAAAGTGAACACCTCAGAAGCTCTCCTCACCAACCTTGAAAAGCTCATCAAAAGCCCTGCCGCTTACAAGCTCTCTGATTCTCAGTACGAAGATCTAAAAGGGCTGTATGAAGATGCGCAGCATCTTTGCAAAAGGGGCGACTTAGATGGGGCGCATCAGGTCATGGCCGAGATGCAAGAGATAGTTGGAGAGGGTGCCGCAGTTAGCGAGTGATGTGCGGCGGACCTCGTACCGTCTATCCGAGAGAGGGCGTGCCGGTCCATTGCGACAAGATTTAAGCTTGTTTTCTAAGTGCAAGACAGTAGATTGCCGCCCACTCATCCAGGCTGATACGGACTACAGGGGGGGGGGCCAATTTCAACTTTCGACAATCGAGAGAAATCAGAAGAAGCGCGCTATAAGCATGATGAGGAGTTCCGTTTCCGAATAATTGCGCGGCGCAACAAACTATTGGGGCTCTGGGCTGCAGAACAGATGGGCCTCTCTGAGAGTGATGCGAATGCCTATGCTTCCGAAATTGTTGAGCTGCAATTCGAGAAGGATGGCGACTCTGCAGTCTTACTAAAGATTTTTACTGATCTCGCATCGAAAGGATTGGATATCAGTGATGGTTCGGTGCGCGCTCAGATGGATGATTGCCTGGCCCAGGCTACGGCGCAGTTAACAGCATAATGCTCAGCTCAATAAGCTCAGCTTGAAACCAAGGGGGGAGAACGGACATGTCAAAGTGCAGGCTCGATTACATCTGGCTTGATGGGTACCAACCAACCGCCAACATCCGAACAAAAAGCCAGATGATTGAGGCGGATTCGTTCGTTGGAAATCACGAGGGCGTCCCGGTGTGGGGTTTTGATGGGAGTTCGACGCGTCAGGCCGAAGGTCATGATTCCGATTGCATCCTCCAACCAGTACGCGTTTATAAGAGTCCGCTTAGAGAAAATAGTTACTTCGTGCTATGCGAAGTATTGAACAAAGATGGAAGTCGACACGAATCAAACAACCGAGCGCTCATTGATGATGAAGCAGGTGCCGAATTCTGGTTCGGTTTCGAACAAGAATATGTCCTCATGTCCTCGAATGGCCGGCCACTTGGCTTTCCAGAAGGCGGATACCCCGAACCTCAAGGGCCATACTACTGTGCCGTGGGCGCTCACAACGTGGAAGGTCGAGACTTAGTCGACGAACACTTCGAAGCTTGCGTTGCAGCTGATATTGGCGTGACCGGCATCAACGCTGAGGTCATGTTAGGTCAGTGGGAGTTTCAGTGCTTCGGAAAGGGAGCAAAGCGAGCGGCGGATGACCTTATTATGGCGCGCTTCATGCTTTCCCTTTTATCTGAGAAGTATGGCTTTGTTGCGAACATGGACCCAAAACCGATCAGAGGCGATTGGAATGGTTCCGGGCTCCATACTAACTTTTCTTTCGATTATCTGCGCGACACTGGTGGAAAAGACTACATTGAGGCCTTGTGTCAAGGCTTTGAGCCTTTTCACCGGGACCACATTGCCGTGTACGGTGCGGGTAACGAAATGCGTCTGACAGGGGCGCATGAGACCGCGTCAATTGACCGGTTTAGCTTCGGGGCCAGCAACAGGGGCGCCTCTATTCGGATCCCGATTTACACAACCACCCATGACTGGAAGGGATACCTAGAGGACCGCCGACCAGCGTCTGACGCGGATCCATACCAAGTCATTCACAGGATCATGGAAACAGTAAAGGTTGCTCATGCGCAGGCGTTAGAAAAAATGGGTAATGCGTAAGCACGGTAACCGCCATGGCATGACAGCAAATGTGGATTGGCGTCGATCCCGCCGAGCCAAACAACCATGCTCGTCGGCCGCTCTTCCGTGACATGCATTTTCTCTGCGGCTAAGCCCAGTGCCCATGCGATTGCGGTGTTGTGTCCGGCTCTGCTTTCGGCCTCATCGTTAGGGTTGAACACCCATAAACTTCTTTTACTCTCCTACTGACAGCAGCTGTATGCGTAACACGGCCGGTATCAATCGCGTTGGCAATCGTGATGGTGTTGTGAAACTTGTTATTCGAGGAGAAGATATACCGGGAGGGTAAGAAATCGATACTTTACAACAGATTATTCCGGCCTTGGGTTTGTTCGGGATACTCGCCTGCGCCGGATTGTTGGTGGTGCGGATCGCAACGGCGTATGTGTCCGGTAGGGTTCACCGCGTCCGTGCGTCGGCGGAGCTACTTGCCTTTCTTGCTGTCGTCTACTTCCTCGTCAGTCCCGCGCTAAATTTTGCCCGAGGTGGGCATCTTGTCGAAGACGTGGAAAGAGCCGTCATATCTGCGTTGCTCATTTGTGTTGCGTTTCTTTTGAACGCCGTGGTTCGCGCCGTTTTCTGGGAAGGACTGCTCTCCGATCAGGGACAGAGGAAAGTGCCCGTCATCATAACCGAGGGCGTCGCACTTTCGATTTATCTCCTCGCGATCTTGCTTGTGATGCATTTCGTCTATGACGAGCCGATTGGCGGGCTCCTAGCAACGTCAGGTGTGGTGGCGCTTGTCTTTGGTTTTGCAGCACAGTCAACATTGAGGGAAGTCTTTTCGGGGGTCGCATTGAATGCCACCCAAGCGTTGCGCATCGGCGATTATGTGGAGATCGACGAGATCTATGGACAGGTCTACGAAATTAACTGGCGTTCAATTTCGATCAAGAACCCCCATACAGATTCGCTGTACATATTCCCCAACAGCGGTGTTGCCGATCGAACCATCTTGAATTTCAGCGAGCCAACAGGCCGCTTCAAGTACTTCGTGCACTTTACTGTCGAGCTATCCGCACCTCCAGAACTTGTCATCCGCGCCATCGCGAAAGAGCTCGAGCACTCGAGATTCGTCCGTCGTGACCCGAAGCCGGACTTCAATATGCTCGGATATAACAAGGAAGGGATTGAAATCCGTATTCGGTATTACTTCGATGGTGACGATCCATGGTGGGACGCACAAAACGAAGTCATCATGGCTATCTGGACCGCGATGCGGAAGCACCGTCTGCGCATTGCTATTAACCGTCATTGGCTTGGCTCCGGTGA
>CALJXB010000289.1 GCA_937974415.1 uncultured Kiloniellales bacterium | reverse complement strand
ACGTCGCGCATGACGCCGTATTCGCAGTTCGCGCCCCAGGCCTCGAGGGTCGGCGTGCCGCCCTCTTGTCGGCGGACCGTCAGTTCCATGCCCATTGCTGTAACCCTCCTCGATGTCGTCTAGAGATGTGCCTCAGGCACCTGTCGTTAGGCACCCGCTTGCGCCAGCACCGCGTGCAGCAGCACGTCGCAGCCGGCGGCGACGTCTTCCGGCGTGGCGTTCTCCGCCTCGTTGTGGCTGAGGCCGCCTTCGCAGGGCACGAAGATCATGCCCACGGGCGCGATGCGCGAGAGATAGACCGAATCGTGGCCGGCGCCGCTGACGATATCCATGGCCGTGTGGCCGGTCGCCGCCACGCCGGCGCGTACCGCTTCGATGCAGGCCGGCGCGAACTTCACCGCCGGGCTGTCCCAGATGCATTCGACCCGGCCGGTCAGGCCGAGCTCGGCGCAATGACGCTCGACACTGGCCTGAAATGCCTTATCCATCTGCACCAGGGTGTCCTGATCCGGATGGCGCAGGTCGACGGCGGTGACCAGGCGCCCCGGCACCGTGTTGCGCGAGCCGGGCAGGGCGGCGATGTCGCCGCAAGTCGCCCGGCCCCAGGGCGCCCGCTCGTTAGCGATGGCGTAGATGTCGGGCAGGATGTTCATCAGGCCCTGGAAGGGATCGCGCCGCCCTTCCATGGGGGTCGGCCCGGCGTGGGCCTCCTGGCCTTCTATGACGAGGTCGTACCAGCGCATGCCCTGAACGCCCTGAACCACGCCGATGGTTTTCTCCTCGCGCTCCAGGATCGGCCCCTGCTCGATGTGAACCTCGAAGGCCGCCTTGATCTTTCGATCGCCGGGCGCGGCCTCGCCGGCGTAGCCGATGCGCGTCAGCTCGCCGCCCAGGGTCTTGCCCTCCTTGTCCTCGATGGCGAGGGTCGGCGCCAGCTCGAACACCCTGGCGAAGACGCCCGAGCCGAGCATGGCCGGAGCGAAGCGCGCACCCTCCTCGTTAGTCCAGGCGGCGATCTCGACTGGCGCCTCGGTCTCGATGCCGTGGTCGTTCAAGGTCTCGACCACCTCGAGGGCCGCCAGCACGCCATAGACGCCGTCGAAGCGGCCGCCGGTCGGCTGGCTGTCGAGGTGGCTTCCGGCCAACACCGCGCCGGCGGAGTCGTCCCGGCCGGGACGTTTTGCGAAGATGTTGCCGATCCGGTCCACGGTTATGGTGCAGCCGGCGGCCTCGCACCACCCGACGAAGAGGTCGCGCCCGGCCTTGTCCTCGTCGCTGCCGGTGAGGCGGCAGACGCCGCCCTTCTCGGTGGCGCCGTGCTTGGCCATCTCCATCAGCCGCGACCACAGCCGCTCGCCGTCGATGCGCAGGGTGCTCGGATCCCGATCTGTCACGTCGGCCTCGTTCCTTGGTGCTCGAGTGAAAGGTACGGCCTCGCAGTCCGAGGGACCATACCGAAGTTGAGGTAGCTCAGCCGGGCGCCGCGCGGCGGCTCAAAAGGGCGGCCAAAGGGTCGGCTGCGTCGCCGGCCGGCTCCTCGGCCAGGGCTTCGAAGAACAGCGAGCAGAGCTCGGCCTGGGAGGAGATGCCCAGCTTGTCGTAGATGTTGCGCCGGTGGACCCGCTCGGTGTCGGGCGAGATGGCGAGCCGGCGGGCCGCCGACTTGGAGGAATGGCCGCGCAGCATGAGCAGCGCCACGTCCCGTTCGCGCTCGGTCAGCAGCGCGGTGCCGAAACCCTCGTAGGCGGCCTGCAGGTGCTCGCGGATCGTCGGCTGCTGAACGTCATCCAGATGCCTTGGCGGCGCGTCGGGCGGCCAGTGCTGGCCGACCGCGGCCGCTACCACCGGAAGGAAGCACCGCAACAGCCCCGCCTCTTGCGCGGCGAAAGGGTCATCGATTTCAACCCGCCCGATGGAGACGAGGATGGCGCCGCCCGGCCCGTGGGGCAGGGCATAGCCGGCCTCGTCGACGATGCCGGCCGGTGCGTAATAAGCCTTGCAGAACTCGCTCTCGGCGAAACCGTCGGGGGCGATTTCGGAGATCAGGTGAAAGCCCGGCTCGGTGCCGGCCATGCAGGCCTGATAGAAGGGGCTGAGCAGGTAGGCGCCGCTCAAATAGGTCTCGAAGAAGACTGGGCGCTCCGCCGGCTTCAGGCCGTTGTGCAGGATCACCGGCGTGCGCCGCTGGTGGTAGGCCAGCACGAGGTAGCTGTCGATCGGCGCCAAGGCGTCGATCGCCCGGCGCAGCGCGAGAGGAAAGTCCGGCTGTCCGATCGCCTCGATCAACCGTCCCGTCTCCTCCAAGATGCGCCGCCGCTCGGTCACGTGCGCGGACCTCCGCTCCAGTCTCGGCGGATCATGGCATTGCAGCGTGCCGGCCGGCAATCGCCGGGCCTTGGCGCTGGGCGGTTATGCGACCTCTATGGTGATTTCGCCGACGCCCTCGACCGCGCCATGCAGGCGGTCGCCGCGCGAGACCGCCCCGACGCCCGCGGGGGTGCCGCTATAGATCAGATCGCCCGGCGCCAGGGTGAAGAGGCCCGAGAGGGTGGCGACGATCTCCGGAACCTTCCAGATCATCTGTGCCAGGTCGCCGTCCTGGCGGCGCTCGCCGCCGACCTCCAGCCAGATTGCGCCGCGCTCGGGATGGCCGATG
>CALJXB010000288.1 GCA_937974415.1 uncultured Kiloniellales bacterium | reverse complement strand
GAGTCCCTGGCCGGCCTGACCGACGAGGCGCGGGAACATGCCGAGCTTGGGCTTCGCCTCAGCCCGCGAGACATGGATTTCTGGCTCGGCACCGCCTATCTCGCTCTGGCGCAGGCGCACTTCGCCGACCGGGACTTCGCGGCGGCGAAGGACATGGGCAGCCGCGCGCTCGCGCTCAAGCCCTCGTCGCTGCGCGGCGCGATCGTCGCCGCGAGCTGCGCCCATCTCGGCAAGGCCGAGGAAGCCGCGCGGCGCTTAAAGGAGCTCAAGGCCATCGGGTCCGACTTCCTGGCGAGTCTGCTCGACGGCAGCTACACGCTTTATCGCAACCCCGGGCACAATGCCCTGCTGGTCGACGGCTTGCGCACGGCGGAATCGCCGCGCGGCGACGTCGAAGCGCCGCCCAGCGAGGCTCTGCCCCTACCGGACAAGCCCTCGATCGCCGTCTTACCGTTCAACAACATGTCCGGCGACCAGGAGCAGGACTACTTCTCCGACGGCATCACCGAGGACATCATCACCGAGCTGTCGCGCTTTCCGACCCTCTTCGTCATCGCCCGCAACTCCAGTTTCTCCTACAAGGGTCAAGCGGTCGACGTGCGGCGGGTGGCGGAGGAGCTCGGCGTGCGCTATGTGCTCGAAGGCAGCATCCGACGGGCCGGCAGCCGGGTCAGAATCACGGCGCAGCTCATCGACAGCGAAACCGGCAAACACGTCTGGGCCGAACGATACGACAGGAACTTGGAGGATATTTTCGCGCTCCAGGAGGAGATCACGGCTAACGTCGTCGGCGCCATCGCGCCGCAAATCGAAATGGCGGAAATCGATCGGGTCCGCGGCGTGCGTAGCGGCAACGTCTCCGCTTATGACCTTGCCTTGAAGTCACAAGCGCTGTTCTACGATGGCGCCCGCAAGGGCAGCCCGGAGATACACCGTCAGGCACTGGACACCGCGGCAGCGGCGCTTGAGCAGGATCCGAGAAACGCTCACGCCCTATGGATCCGAGCTTGGGCTTGCGTGGAAGGCTACCTCTATCGCTGGGGTCCGGACCCGGATGAATTGCTCAAAGAGGCCTGGACCGCTGTGGAGCGTCTCGTCGATGTCGACTCGTCGGATCCGCGGGGCTATTCGGCGCGTGGCATGGTTGAACAGTTCCGCGGCAATTACGAGGCTGCCGTCGCCGACCATCGCTATGCCTTCGCACTCAACCCGAACTTCGCCGTCAACCTCTTCACCATGGCGTGGAGCGAGTCTCTGGCGGGCTACACCGACGAGGCCCGGGAGCACGCCGCACTCGGGCTCCGGCTCAGCCCTCGCGACAACGAGCTCTGGCTCGGCATCGCTTACCTAGCGTTGGCCCAAGCCAGCTTCGCCGATGGCGACTACGAGGCGACAGAGAAATGGGCCAGGCTGGCGGTCCAGATGCACCCCAGAGCGCCCATCCGGCGCGCCCTCATGATCGCCTGCTGCGTTCATAACGGCGATCTCGAGGGTGCCAGGAAGCACGCCAACGAGCTCGCATCCTTCGCGCCCGAGTTCATACCGAGCGTGCTGCGCGGCGACATCACCCTCTACAACGATCCGGTCCACAACGCCCTGCTGGTGGAGGGGCTCAGCAAGGCGGGCGCCGAGACGTGACAGAGGGCTTGGAACGCAGGCTTGCCGCCATTCTGGCCGCGGACGTGGCCGGCTACACGGCCCTCATGGGCGCTGACGAGGCCGGCACGCTTCGGCGTCTGACCGACCTGCGCCGGGAATTCCTCGAACCCCTGATCGACGCGCATCATGGACGGGTCGTGAAGCTCATGGGCGACGGCTTCTTGGTGGAGTTCGCCAGCGTGGTGGACGCCGTGGCCTGCGCCCTGGCCTGGCAGAAGGGTGTCGCTGACCGGGACACGGGGCTGCGGTTTCGCATCGGCATCAACCTGGGCGACGTCATCGTCGAGGACGGCGATATCCACGGCGACGGGGTCAACATCGCGGCACGCCTGGAGGGCCTCGCCGCGCCGGGCGGGATCTGTCTCTCCGGCGACGCCTATCGCCAGGTCCGGGGCAAGGTCGAGGCCGCGTTCGAAGACTTGGGCGATCAGAGCCTCAAGAACGTCGCCGAGCCGGTCAGGGTCTATCGCGTCGCCGGCGCTGGCCCGGCGGAGGCGGCGCCGGCCAGCAAGCCCTTGGCGCTGCCCGACAAGCCGTCGATTGCCGTGCTGCCTTTCGCGAACATGTCGAGCGAGAGCGAGCAGGACTACTTCTCCGACGGCGTCACCGAGGACATCATCACCGAGCTGTCCAGGTTCCACGAGCTCTTCGTCATCGCCCGCAACTCCTCCTTCTCCTACAAGGGCAAAGCGGTCAAAGCCCAAGACATCGCCGCGGACCTGGGCGTGCGCTACATCCTCGAGGGCAGCGTGCGCGCCGCCGGCAACCGGATCCGCGTCACCGCCCAGCTCGTGGATGGGGACACCGGCCATCACATCTGGTCGGAGCGCTACGACCGGGACATGCCCGACCTCTTCGCCCTGCAGGACGAGATCGCCCACACCGTCGCCGGAACCGTTGCCGGGCGCCTGCGTCTGACCTCCGAGGACCGGGCCGAGCGCAAGCCGATCGGAAGCCTGGAGGCCTACGACTACGCGCTCAGGGCCCAGGCCATCATCGCCGATACCAAGGAGGAGAACCGCCGCGTACGACAGGCTTACGAAAAGGCCATCGAGCTCGACCCGGCCTGCACCAAGGCCTACATCGGCTTGGCCCGCAGCTACATCATCGACAGCTTCAGTCACTGGTCGGAGCCCGGCGAGCGCCCGCTCGACCGGGCCCGCGACTGCGCCGCCAAGGCAGTTTCCCTCGACAACACCGACAGCCGGGCGCAGCTGATCCTTGGCAGCGTCTATGCGCAGAGGGAGGAGTACCAGGAAGCCAAGGTCCATGTGGAGCGGGCCCTGGAACTCAATCCCAACGACGCCGACGCCTACGCCATCATGGGCTTCTACCGGGAGGGGGTCGGCGAGCCCGAGGCGGCCATCGAGTGCTACCTCACGGCCATGCGGCTCAATCCCTACTATCCGGCCTGGTACCTCTGGAAGCTGGGGGACGCCTACTTCGGCGCCAGGCGTTACCAAGAGGCGCTGGCCCCCCTGAAGGAAGCCCTCGACCGCAGCCCAAAGCTCAAGCGGCCGCGCCTGACCCTGGCCGCCGCCTACGCTCAGCTCGGCCGGATCGCGGAGGCGGAACGAGAGATCGAGCTGTTGCTTGCCGACCACCCGGACGCCTCGATCGAACAGGAACGCCGGTCGAAGTTCGCCAGCGACGAGGACCGCGACCACTGGATCGACGCCCTGCAGAAGGCGGGCCTGCCGGCGTGAGGCCAGGGGCCTAGTCGTCGGCTTCCGCCAGCACCCAGTTCCGGAAAGCCGCGACCTTGGGACTCTCGGCGAGGTCGCGCGGCGAGACGATATAAAAGGCGAAGGCCGTGGGGTGCCCGGGCATGTCGGCGAAGGGCTTGACGAGCCGTCCGTCCGCCAGGTCGTCGGCCACGATCGAGAGCGGGGCGAGGGCGACGCCCTGGCCTGCGATGGCCGCCTGCACGGCCATGAGGCTCTGACTGAAGCGCGGGCCGCCCGCCGAAGCCACATGGGGGCAATTTGCCGCGCGCAGCCACATCGCCCAGTCGGCCCAGGTGACGTCGCTGGTCTCGCCCTCGATGTGGAGCAGCGTGTGATGGCGCAGGTCCTCGGGCGTGTGGAGCGGCGCCGGCCCGTCCAGGAGCGCCGGCGAACACACCGGGTTGAGCTGCTCGCCCATGAGCCGGTCGGCGCGCAGGCCCGGGTAGCTGCCGGCGCCGAAGCGGATGCCCAGGTCGATCCCATCGCGGATCAGGTCGAGTTCCTTCAGGTCCGTGTCGAGGCGCACGGAGATCTCGGGGTGCGCCGCGCGGAACCGGTGGAGCCGCGGGATCAGCCATTTGGCGGCCAGGGACGGCGCGACGGTGGCCGTCAGGACGCTGCGGGCCTCGCGCCGGCGCAGGGTCTCGACGGCGCCGGCCAGCTTGGCGAAACCCTCGCGCAGCTCCGGCAGAGAGGCCTGGCCGGCCTCGGTCAGGCGGAGGGCGCGGTTCAGCCGGCGGAAAAGCGGGATCCCGAGGAAATCCTCGAGCCCCTTCACCTGATGGCCGACCGCGGCCGGCGTGACGTTCAGCTCCCGCGCCGCCTGCTTGAAGCTCAAGTGCCGGGCCGCCACCTCGAAGGCGCGCAGGCTGTTCAAGGGAGGCAGGCGCTCGGTCATGGGAATTAGAATAGAAAATCTATGTCGAAAGTCGAGATAATGTCGTTTGTTTCGCAATCGTTTGCAATGCAAATTGAACGAGTTCGGCCAGATTAGCCAACTTGTTCGGTATATGCCATTTCATATCGAATTCAATCCCAGGCGCGGAGAAGAGCCATGGAATGGACTGGAGGATGCCTCTGCGGTGCCGTGCAGTATCGGGCCGAGGGCGAGCCTTTCGACGTGGGCAGCTGCCACTGCATCAACTGCCGCAAGATGACCGGGGCCGCCTTCGCGACCTTCGTCGCCTTCCGGCCCGACGCCTTCGCGTGGGTTCAGGGCGAGCTCGGGACATTTGCCGCGACCCCCGATCTGGTGCGCGGCTTCTGCCGGGACTGCGGCAGCCCGGTCGGCTGCTGGCGGCTCAGCGAGAAGAACCTATGGATCATGGTATGGGCGGGCACCCTGGACCGGGCCGAGCGGCTGCAGCCGCGTCATCACATCTTCGCCAAGGACGAGCTGCCGTGGCTGCATCTGGCGGACGGCCTGCCACGGGCCGAGCAGTTTCCCGAAAGCGTGCTCGAATCCCTCGGCCTCGACAGCACGCTCAGAAACGAAGCGATTCGCTAGCGGTCCGAGGGCGCGAACCGCTCCGGCTTAGTCGGCGCCTCGGCTCTCGAGAATCCCCACCAGGTCGCCGACGATGCGGGTGAGGTCGTAGTCCTTGGGGGTGTAGACGGCTTCGATGCCTTGGGCCTTGAGGGCCGCGGCGTCCTCGCTCGGGATGATGCCGCCGGCGATCACCGGCAGCTCCGCCAGGCCCAGTTCTTCGAGGCGCCGGCGCACGGCTTCGACCAGGGGCAGGTGGGAGCCGGAGAGGACCGAGAGGCCGACCAGGTCGACGCCGGCGTCCCGCGCCGCCGCGGCGATCTCCTCGGCGGTCAGGCGGATGCCCTCGTAGGTCACCTCGAAGCCGGCGTCGTTCGCCCTGACGGCGATCTGCTCGGCGCCGTTGGAGTGGCCGTCGAGGCCCGGCTTGCCGACCAGCAAGCGGGGCTTGCGCCCCAGGCGCTTGGTGAGCCTGTCGACCCGTTCGCGCAGGTCGGCCAGCTCCGGCTGGTTGCTGCCAACCGTGGGCGCGTGACCGACCCCGGTTGGGGCGCGGAACTCGCCGAAGCTGCGCCTGAGGCAGTCGGCCCATTCGCCGGTCGTGACCCCGGCGTGGGCGCAGGCGACGGAGGGCGGCATGATGTTGGCGCCGGACTGGGCCGCCTTGGAGAGCGTCGCCAGGGCCTCTTCGACCTTTTCCGGGTCGCGCTCGGTCCGCCAGGCCTCCAGACGTGCGATCTGGTCGCGCTCGGCCGCCGGGTCGACGGTGAGGAAACCGCCGTCCCCATCGCCCTCGCCGTCGCCCATGAGCGGCGAGGGCTCGGACTCGGTGTGGGCGTTGACCCCGACCACGGTCTGCTCGCCGGTCTCGATGGCGCGCAGTCGCCGGGCGTTGCTCTCGACCAGGCGCTCCTTCATGTAGGCGCTGTCGATGGCCGCCACGGCGCCGCCCATGGCTTCGATCCGCGCCATCTCCTCGGCCGCCTCGGCGGCGAGCTCGGCCACCTTGGCCTCGATCTCCGGGGCGCCCGCGAAAATGTCGCCGTAATCCAGCAGGTCGGTCTCCTCGGCGACGATCTGCTGCAGGCGGATCGACCACTGCTGGTCCCACGGCCGGGGCAGGCCGAGGGCCTCGTTCCAGGCCGGCAGCTGGACCGCCCGGGCGCGGGCGTCCTTGGACAGGACGACGGCCAGCATCTCCAGGAGGATGCGGTAGACGTTGTTCTCCGGCTGCTGCTCGGTGAGGCCGAGGGAATTGACCTGCACGCCGTAGCGGAAGCGGCGGTAGCGCGGGTCTTCGACGCCGTAGCGCTCGCGGCAGATCGTGTCCCAGAGCTGGGTGAAGGCGCGCATCTTGCACATCTCGGTGATGAAGCGCACGCCGGCGTTCACGAAGAAGGAGATGCGCCCGACCACCTG
>CALJXB010000287.1 GCA_937974415.1 uncultured Kiloniellales bacterium | reverse complement strand
CATCAGGGCTTTGCGCTCCAGAGCCTGCACCGTCTCCTCGCTCAGTGGCTCGGTCATGTCAGCGTCGGGGCCGCCGCTCAGCACACCCGCCAGGGCATCGGCGACGACCTCGTCGTGGGGAGTCACCAGGCCCCTGGCCTTGAGGTCGCGCACCGCGAAATCGAGGCTGGCCTTGCCCGCCGGACCCGGCAGGGTGAGATCCGCCGCCTCCGGCCGCTGATATCCCTCGACCAGGGAAAGCGCCTTAGTGTTGGCGGCGGCCAGCAGTCGGTCGCGGTTGAAGGTGATGCCATCGCCGGCCCTGAGGAAGCCCATCTCCCGGGCCTCGGCGGCCGACTTGGCCACCTTGGCCATGCCGATGGTCTCGAAGGCGGCGGCGACCGGCGGCATGGGCCCGCGCGGACGCTTGGGGTCGGCAGCATAGCGGGCCAGCAGGGCGGTGCAGCCGCCCCAGGCCGGAATCAGGCCGACCCCGGCCTCGACCAGGCCGACATAGCTCTCCACGTGGGCCTGGATCGCGTCGGCATGGAGCATGAGCTCGCAGCCGCCGCCGAGCGCCATGCCCGAGGGCGCCGCGACCACCGGAAACGGCGCCCGCTTCATGGCGAGAAAGGCCTTCTGGCCAGCCTCGGACATCTCCTCGACTTGCTCCCAGGCACCCACATTGGCCGTGAACAGCGCCAGGCCCAGGTTGACTCCGGCGGAGAAGTGGCTGCCCTCGTTGTAGAGGACCAGGGCCTTATGGGCCTTGGCCACCAGGGCGACGGCCTTGCCGACCATCTCCAGCACCGCCGGATCGATGACGTTCATCTTGGTATGGACTTCGAAGCAGACCACGCCGTCGCCCAGGTCCCACAGGCTGGCCGAGGCGTTCTTCGCCAGGGGCTTGCCGCCGCGCTTCACGTCCTCCAGCAGCAGCACGCCCTCGGGCCGCATGACCTCCCCATAGCCACCCTTGGTGGTGAGGTATTGCAGGTGGCCGTCCTCGACCCGGTAGAAGCCGCCGGCTTCGGCGGCCGCCTTGAGCAGGGGCGGCACGGAGCGGCCTTCAGCCTCCAGCCGCGCGGCGAACTCGGCCGCGCCGAGGCGGTCGATGAGCGCGAAGGGCCCCTCTTTCCAGTTGTAGCCGAGGGTCATGGCGCGATCGACGGCGACGATGTCGTCAGCCACCTCGGGCACCAGGGAGGCGACATAGGCCAGCGTGTGGGATAGCACGGTCCAAGCAAACTGCCCGCCGCGGTCCGGATGTTCGACCAGCGCCTTGAGCCCGCCGCGCTTGGCGGCGTCCAGGCTTTCCAGCACCGCCTTGCGGGCCGGCGCGTAGTCGCCGGTGGCCAGATCGAGGGCCTCCTTGACCCGCTTGCCGCCGCTGCGGTCGAGGCGGTAGAAGCCGCCCTTGCCCTTCCTGCCCGTGTAGCCCTCGGCGATCAGCTTTTCGAGTAGCGGCCAGGGCCGGCGCCAGCCGTGATAGGCATCGCCCTCGGCCAGGAGTGCCGCCATGCTGGCGTCCACCTTGGGGTGCAGGTCGAGGCCGACCAGGTCGAGCAGGCCGAAGAGGCCGGTCTTGGGGATGCCGACCGGGCGCGACAGAACCGCGTCGGCCTCTTCCACCGTCACCCCGTGATCCTGGGCGGCCACCACCCCGCACTGCATCCAGAAGATCCCGATGCGGTTGGCGATGAAGCCCGGCCGGTCGTGGCAGTCGACCACGCCCTTGCCCAAGCGCCGGTCGGCGAAGTCGCGGATCGCCGTACGGGCGTCGGCCCGGGTCGCCGCACCGGCCACCACCTCCAACAGCCGCATGTAACGCGGCGGATTGAAGAAGTGGGTGATCAGGAAGTCCTTGGCGAAGCGCGCAGGCAAGCCTTCAACAAGCTTTATCAATGGTATGGTCGATGTATTTGAGCTAACGATTGAGCCTTTTTTGCGGACCGCCTCGACCCGTTCGTAGAGCCCGCGCTTGATCTCCAGGTTCTCCACCACCGCCTCGACGATCCAATCGGCCTCGGCGAGCCGCTCCAGATGGTCCTCCAGATTGCCGCAGGTGACGAGCCGTGCGGCGCGCTTGGAGATGAAGGGCGCCGGCTGGGTCTTCAGCATTTTTCGGACCGCGCCTTCGGACAGCGCGTTGCGGTTCTCCGCACCTTCAGGGACCACGTCGAGCAGATGGACGGGCACGCCGGCGTTGGCGAAGTGGGCGGCGATTTGGGCGCCCATAACGCCGGCGCCCAGCAGGGCAGCCTGTTCGATCGCCATCAGGCGGCCTCCAGCACCGTGGCGATGCCCTGGCCGCCGCCGATGCACTGGGTGGCCAGCGCCAGGGACTTGCCCTCGCGCTTCAGGAGCGCCGCCGCCTTGCCGGTGATGCGGGCGCCGGTCGCGCCCAAGGGGTGGCCGAGGGCGATCGCGCCGCCGTCCAGGTTGACCTTGGCGAGATCGAGCGCCAGCTCGTCGACGCAAGCCAGGGCCTGCACGGCGAAGGCCTCGTTGAGCTCGATCAGGTCCAGGTCGTTCACCGTCGCGCCGGCGCGCTCGAGGGCCTTGCGCGTGGCGGCCACGGGACCGATCCCCATGATCTCCGGCCGGCAGCCCGAGACCGCCACGGAGCGGATCCGCGCCAGGGGCGCCAACCCGTGGGCATCAGCATAGTCCTTAGAGGTGACCAGGACCGCCGTCGCGCCGTCGGTCAGCGGCGAGGAGGTGCCAGCAGTGACCGAGCCGTCGGCCTTGAAGGCCGGCTTTAGCTCGGCAAGCGCCTCCAGGGAGGTTCCGGGCCGGATGCAGCCGTCGGCCTCGACCCTGAGGTTGCCCTGCTCGATGGGAACCAGCTCATCGTCGAACTTACCGGCCTCACGGGCGGCACTGGCGCGACGATGGCTTTCGAGCGCCAGGGATTCCTGCCTGTCGCGGGCGATGCCGTATTTGGCGACCAGGTTTTCCGCCGTCTCGCCCATGGAAAGGTAGGCCTGGGGATAGCGCTCGGCGAGCCCCGGGTGGAGCATGGGGTTGAAGCCGGTGGTCGGCACCCGGGTCATGGATTCGACGCCGGCACAGATGAAGGCCTCACCGGCGTCCATCTGGATCGCCCCGGCCGCCATGTGGATCGCCTGCATGGAGGATCCGCAGAAGCGGTTGACCGTGGTCCCGGCGACCGTGAGCGGCAGCTCGGCCAGAAAGCCGACGAGCCGAGCGACGTTGAGCCCCTGCTCACCCTCGGGAAAGGCGCAACCCATGATCAGGTCCTCGATGTCGGCCGGTTCGACTCCGGTCTTCTCGATCAGGCCGCGCACAACCTGGGCCGCCAACTCGTCGGGGCGGACCCGCGCCAGCTCGCCCTTGTGGGCGAAATGGTAGGGCGATCGGGCGTAGCCCGCGATCACGACGTCCTTCTGCATGGCTGTCTTCCTCTCCTGACTGACCCGGGTCAGTCGCCGCCTGCGAGGCGGCGTTCGACCTGATCGAGGATCTGGCGCAATTCTTCGAGGGTGGCATCGAGGTCGTCGCGCTGCTGCTCCAAGGCTTCGATGCGCTTGCGGACCTTTTCCCTGAGATGGGTCATTTGGGCCGACTGGTCGGCATCCATCTCGTAGAGGTCGAGCCACTCGCGCACCTCGCTGAGAGTGAAGCCCAGACGCTTGCCGCGCAAGATCAGCATGAGCCGGCCGCGGTCGCGGCGGGTGTAGACCCGGGTGTTGCCGGCGCGCTGCGGCGCGATCAGGCCCTTGTCCTCGTAAAATCGGAGGGCACGCGGCGTCACCCCCAGGTCGTTCGCCAGTTCCGAGACCGAGTAGAGCTCCGCCATCGCTCTGGCCTCTAGCCTTCCGGATCGGCCTGGGCCCTGTCCTGCCGCGCGGCCGCCCGCCGGGCCCGCTCTTCGGCCACCAGCTCCTTCTTGGACAGCTTGCCGATCATGGTCTTGGGAAGCTCGTCGCGAAACTCCACGTGACGCGGACGCTCGATGGGCGAGAGCTTGTCTTCGAGGAATGCCAGGAGTTTTTCTGTGCTCAAGGGCATATCCGGCTTGAGGCGCACGTAGGCCTTGGGCACCTCGCCCTTGTCCGCGTCCGGGATGCCCACCACCGTGACTTCGGCGACCGCAGGATGGCGGTAGATCGCCTCCTCCACCATGCGCGGATAGACGTTGTAGCCGGAGCAGATAATCAGGTCCTTGATGCGGTCGATGAGATAGAGGAAGCCGTCCTCGTCGAGGTAGCCCACGTCGCCGGTGTGCACCCAGCCGTCCACCAGGGTTTTGGCCGTCACCTCCGGGTTGCGCCAGTAGCCCGTCATGGCCTGGGGCCCGGAGATGCAGACTTCGCCCGGTTCGCCGTGCTCGAGCGCCC
>CALJXB010000286.1 GCA_937974415.1 uncultured Kiloniellales bacterium | reverse complement strand
ACGTCGTCGGCTCCTACGTCACGCGCCTTCTCCGCCTCTCCTTCCTCGCGCCCGAAATCGTCGCCGCCATCCTGAAAGGTGAGCAACCGCCGGAGCTCACCGCGAGCCGGCTGGCTCGATGGAAGAACCTGCCTCTCCACTGGACCGAACAGCGCAAGGTTCTGGGCTTCACCTAAGCAGTCCTACCCCCCATGGCCCAAGCATCTGAGCCCTCCGTCATAAAAGGAGGGCGTCTCGGTTCGTGTTTCGCCTTGCTCGACCAAGAAATGGCGCCTGTTGCCCGAGACGGTGGTACCGCCGAACGGAGAAAACGAGACGTCTGCGCTCGGACTGTCGGCTAAACGGCACCAAACGGTCTCTGCCAGCAAAACAAGCTGGCGAACACTCCTGAAAGACTCCGGAATATTTGAAAAAATTGGGTGTCCTAAATCTTCATTTATCCAGTGATATCAATATGTTGAATGGTGGCGGAGGGGGTGGGATTCGAACCCACGGTACGCTCGCGCGTACAACGGTTTTCGAGACCGCCCCGTTCGACCACTCCGGCACCCCTCCGCACTTGATTACATTGGGTTATTCAAATCAATAGATCGAACTCTCCAACGATTGATCACCGATTGGTCACAGGCAGCCGAGCTGTCATCGGTGCCGCGCTTCCCTAGCGCAGACTTCCGTGCTCTGTCTACCCTCATGACTGCACCATGGCGCAGACCAGGCCTCGCGTGGGACCAACGCTCCAGGCCGACAGGCGTAACCTCGGCCCTTGCTACCAGGCCGCTCGTGCCGCATGAAAGCTTCGCTTTCTCTTGACCATCCAACACGGCCAACTCATGGTGTGACGCCTTGGCAGGATTCTACGAGGGAAATCTCGGATGAAAGCGGCTGGCCCGTCGACACGACCCCTTAGCGCCGCAGCTGCGTTCGCCGTCCTCTTGCTCGGCTTGAGTGCCTGCGGGCCGCGGGTCGAATCGGGGAACGAGGATTTCGTCCTCATCAAAGCCGGGCCGCTTACCTCTTTCAGCGATTCCCAGAATTTCGCCCAGGAGTATTGCGCGCAATTCGACAAACGCGCCTCCGTTCAGGGCAGCGACCCCGACCCCGACACCCTCCAGGACACCTATCGATTCGATTGCGTGCAAGGCCTGCAATAGACGCGCGCCGCCGGTCCTGCTTCGCTCAATGCGGCCTCGGAGACCTGAAGTAGCGATACGCCAGGATGTAGCAAGCGGTCATCAAGATGACCATGCCGGCGACCTCGGGCTGAAAGTAGGTGCCGGAGCCCCTGGACATCTGCAGGGTCGTCCTGAGGAAAGCTCCCAGGCCCATGGCGGCGACGAAGGACGCGACGAAACCCATGGTCAGGACCAAGAACAGCTTCACCGTCATTCGTAACCGCCTTTCACCCTCCCCTTAAATTTCAGGACCCGTGATTTCACCTCATATTCCGGCCGGCCGGCCACAGCAGATTACGCATAGAGGCTCTGCAGCAGTGTTGCCCCTGGCCGAGGCAAGCAAAGCGTAGCCTCTCTGCCTCGGCTCCGGCTGAAACCGGGACTTTTCTTTCTCCTGCCGCAGAGGCAAGCTTCGCCGGTGCCGGTCACCCGGCCCGTGCGAGAGGCAACCGTCCTTCAAGCGTGATGACGTAGAGATGCAGGGAGACCATGGGATGCGTATCGGACTTGCCTTGTGCATCGCCTTCTCCGCGCTGGTTCTGTTGGCCACCGCGGGCCGGGCGGAGATTCCGCTGTCGGGGCCTCAAGTCGACGCCCATGTCAACGGCAACACTCTGAAGATCACCACCAAGAACCTCCAGGCGGCGAGAGGCTACTTCGCGCCCGACGGCACGGTGAAAGGCCGCGAAGGCAATCGGGATTTCGTCGGCAAGTGGCGCATCCACGACGACATGCTGTGCTTGGATATCCCTCAGTTCGATCACGAGCTGTGCCGGAGAGTGGTCGTGCGCGGCGACTTGCTTTACCTCTTCACGGAGACAGGCGAGCCTGCCGGGCGAGTCGATGTGACCAAGGGGAATCCCGACCTTTATTGACCGTGAATGCGCCCTGGGAGCGTCCCCTTCGGCGCGGGCGCGGCCGTCATCGGCGTGGGCCGGACGCTAGACTAGGGGCACGAGGAGGCACGGATGAAAGACTTGCGGCAGCTTTTGCTGGAGGCGGGCGCGGCGAGCGAGGCCATGGGAGCCGAAGATGCCCTGGGTTTGCTCGGAGATGACGCGGTGGTCTTTGTCGACGTCCGCGAAAGCCACGAACGGGCCCAAGGCCACATTCCCGGCTCGATTCATGCGCCGCGCGGTTTCCTGGAGTTCATCGCCCACCCCAGCGGCCCCATGCACAACCCGGCCTTCGCCTGCGGCAAGCGGCTCGTACTCTACTGCGGCTCCGGTGCCCGCTCCGCCCTCGCCGGCAAGACGCTCCACGACATGGGTCTCGGCGGACTCGGTGGGCTCGTCAATCTGGCCGGCGGTTTTCAGGGCTGGCTCAAAGCCGGCGGCCCGGTGGAGGGCGGCGGCTAGGCGAGACCGCTCTCTTTGGCGCCGCGCGCCCAGGTCGCGTGAAGCCATCTGGCGAGGTCGATGGCCAGCGTCGTTTTCAGCGCCGAATGGAGGTCCGGGTTCTTGCGCATGAAGGCCTCGAGCTTGGGTTTCGGCCAAGAGACGGTGCGGGTCGGCTCGAGCGCGACGATGTTGTCCGGCGCGGCCTCTTCCGTGACATAGCTGATGCTGCCGATGAACTGGCCCGGCTGCAGTTCGGCGACGTTGCGCCCGTCGACCTCGACGCAGGCCTTGCCCGAAGCGATCACCATGAGCCGGTCGAGCGGCGTTCCGCGCTCGACGAAGCACGCACCCGCGGCCACTTCTTCCCAAGTCGCCAGCTTGAGCAACTTGATCATCTCCCGCGGCGTCATGGTCCGGAACACGAGCTCGCACAGTCGCTGCTCCTCCTCGCTCAGCGTCACGGGCCGGCGTTCCAGCGGCAGGCGCGCAATCCAGAAGAGGTTGAGGCCAGTGAAAACCAGGTTCCAATAGGTCGGCGTCATGAGCGGCTCGGGGCGGAACAAGAAATAGGGAATGAGGAAAGCCGCCGCGATCACCGTGAGGATGCGGAGCCACAAGATGTCGCGCACCATGAAGGCGAAGAGATACAGCAAGTTTGCGGCGTGGATCAGCAGTTCGAAGGTGAAACTCGTGGCGATCGTCCCGGGCAAGTATCTTGCGGCATGGCAAGGGGTCGGGCGCGACGGCGGCCTTGGCGCGATGATCGCCGCCCACCCGGTCGGACATGTAAGACTGCTCTCGGTTAGGCCGCGATGCGGTCCCGGTTGTCGTTGTCCACAGCCGGCGTGGCCAGCGACCGCAGGGCCATATCCCGTGCGAACCACTCGATGTTGCCCGCCTGGAGACCGATGTCCGCCAACTGGCCGTCATCGAGGCCCCTCAGCTGGCGAGCGGTGACCCGCGCGTCCTGCCAAGCCCGGAGCCTTCGCCAGGTCCTGCGGGCGATGTGGGCAACCCGGCCCGCACGCCGGACCAGCGAGGGCGCCGCCGACGGCACGGCGTATCCCGCCACATGCCGGCTCACGTGATCCGGGATCTCATGGCGCGCGATCCCGATGTCTCTCAACAGGCGGCCGTCGAGGCGGTCGAGCCGCCGGATCCAGAGGCGCCTCCGCCGCTCCGCCTGCGCGGATCGGTACAGGCTTGCGGTCGATCGGGTCGTTGCCCGAGCGAGGTCGACCATGCCTTCGCCGAGAACATGGTTCCGGCGCGTGAAGGCCTCGCCATAGATGCCCATAGCACTTCTCATGATGATCTCCTGTTCGGATGTTCGACGATGCTGACCAGGGAGATCGGGTTTGTGAGCCGAAATTGGAAATAAGATTCGTCTAGAGGTTCGATAGATCCGTTCTATAGTTCCCCGCGATAAATTGCTTTCGCCGGTGGTTGGTCACGACGGAATTGTGCCTTTCGATAGAACCGGTCTATGCTTTGCGGAGGGGAACGCTATGGAAATGCATCAGATTCGCTACTTCCTGGCGCTCAGCGAGGCTTTGAACTTCACCCGCGCCGCCGAGCGCTGCAACGTCACCCAGCCCACCCTCACGTCGGCGATCCGGCGCTTGGAGGAAGAGCTGGGCGGCCCGCTGTTCCACCGGGAGCGGAACCGCTCTCATTTGACGGAACTGGGCCGGCTCGTCCGGCCGCACTTCGAGCGCATCCATGCCAGCTCGGAAGCGGTGCGGAGCGAGGCCATGGATTTGAGCGATCTTGGCAAGGCGTCCTTGCGTCTCGGCGTCATGTGCACCATCGGCCCGTCCCAGCTGATCGGGCTGATCAACCGCCTGCGCGAGGACATTCCGGCCCTCGAGCTCGCCCTCAGCGAGGCGCCTGGCGAAAACCTGGTCGCAAATCTGATGGCGGGCGAGCTCGACATGGCCTTCGTCGGTCTGCCGAGCTACCCCGAACGCCTCGACGCTCGGCCACTCTATTCCGAGAGATACGTAGTCGCCTTTTCCATGGGACACCGCTTCGAGAGCATGACCTCGGTGCCCTTCGCCGAGCTCGAGAACGAGGACTACTTGTCCCGGGTCCACTGCGAGCACCCCCAGCACCTCGACCTGCTCGGCGTTCCCCGTGCCTACGAGTCGAACGTCAGGTTCCGAAGCGAACGGGAGGACTGGATTCAGGCGATGATTTGCGCCGGCATGGGCTGCGCCGTCATGCCCGAGTTCCTGCCGCTCATGCCGGGTATCGCCACCCGGGTCCTCGAGCAGCCCGACGTCAGCCGCACGATCAGCCTGGTGACGGTGGCCGGCCGGCGCTTCTCACCGGCCGCAAAAATCTTCGTCCGCTACGCCCAGCGCTTCGGTGCACAAGGATCGGCGGACAAAGCCGCCCGATCGTGAGCCCGCTCGGCAGATCCCGTGACTACGGACGCACAACGTTGACCGAGCAAGTGGCGTGGCGAACGATGCGTGCCGTGTTCGGGCCGAGGAGAAAATCGGCGAGGCCGGGGCGGTGGGCCCCGAGAACGATCTGGTCGACCTCAAACTCTTCGGCCACCTTGAGGACCTGCTCGTAGACAGATCCGTGCCGGGCGATGGTCCCTACTTTCATACCCGACGGAGTCTTGTCGGCAACGATCTCGTTGAGCCGCTGCAAGGCTTCGTCGACGATTTCCTGCGCGTCGTACTTTTCCGATCCGCCGGTCTCGCCGCGGATCGCATAGCGCCAGTCCAGGCCGGCGATGATGTCAGGCACGACGGTCATGACCGTCAGATCGCCGCCGCTCGACTTGGCTTGATCGATCGCGGTCTGCAGGACCTTCTCCATGGTTTCCATGTCTGCCAGGTCAATGGGTACGAGGATTTTGCTAGCCATGAGGGCGCCTCCCTTCACCGATACTCGGGCCTGGCATAAAGCCACAGGATCCAAACGAACAGGACGACGATGACGACGTTGAAGATCGAGATGTCGGCATCGGGATTGATCGCCGCCGGCGGCACCGGCAGGACCGGGGCAAGGGCCGCGGCCTGGCGCAGCGCCGGGTCGATCAAGGGCTCGCCGGAAATCGCGGCGTTGAGGTCGGCAACGGCCGAGCCGGAGATCGGCGACAGCCCGACGGAGATCGCGCTCGGCCCCAGGTCGCCGACGATGTCGCCGGTCTGCGGCGCCGGACCGGCGAGCACTAGCTGGGCGCCCAGGGTCTCGATGGCGCCGCGTTGGCCCGGATAGGTCCCGCCGGTCAGGCGCGCTTCCCGCAAGAAGGGATAGCGCACCAGGTTGGCGCCCTCGTTCCAGCCCGTGATCGACAGCAGCCGCATGCTGCCCTCGTCCATGGCGGCCACAAGTTCGCTGTCGCCCTCGGGCGCGAAGACGATGGCGATATCGGCCCCGCCGTCGCGGATCTTGCCGGTCAGCCCCGCGGCCGAGGCGTCCGCCTCCTCGAGCACGTCGCCCGTCAGGCCCAGGCCCGCCTTGAGGAGACCGGCGATACGCGCGGACGACGAGCCCGCCGGGCCGGCAGCGATGGTCTTGGCATTCTTCAAGTTGGTTGGGCCGTCGAGACGGGTGATGACGTGGATCAGGTTCTGGCCGACCGGGGCGACGGCCTCGAAGGCCTCGTTGCGGGTCGGCGCGGGCGTCGAGACATCGAAGAAGGCATCGGCCGCCACCAGGGCCAGGCGGGCGTTGCCGGCGCCGACGTCTCCCAGGGCGTCGTAGCTCGGCGCGACCTTCACCTCGCGCCCCTGGAAGGCCTTGCGGGCGGCCCGCAGCGCGGAATCCGCCTCGGCGCCCTCGGAGATCTGCGGCGAGGCCGCGATCAGGAGCGGATCCTCGGTCGCCACGGCGCCGGCCGCGATCAGGTTCATGCGGGCCAAGGCATCTCGGGCGACGGCCCGGGGCGAGCGGCCCTCGCTGTCGACCTTGCGATTGAGGTCGCGCATCTGGTCGGCGTCGATCTTGCCGGCCAGGGCGTCGAGTGCGCCGCCGAGGCCCGCGTGCGCCGACAACGAGGCCGCGTTGGCCAGGGGGGAGATCTGATAGGCCGGGAAGAACTCCAAGTCGTCCTTCAGCACCACCAGCCCGTAGTCGGCGATCTGACCGTCGGTGGTATAGATCTCGATGACGTCGACTTTCTCATCCAGGAGATCGTCGTAGAGCTTCGCGCGGTCGCTCAACGGCACGACGTCGGTCCTGGCGAAGTCCAAGGCGTAGCGCCGCGTCATGGGCTGCAGGCCGTCGAGCGGCCGTTTTGCGAAGTCGTCCTCGACGCCCAAGCTGAGGTTGCCGGCCCGGGAAACCAGCTCGGACATGCTCGCGATGTCCAGCTCGGCCGCACGCTCCGGGCGCATCGCCAGGCCGTAGTCGTTGGCGAACCCGACCCGCGGGCGCCAGGACAGACCGAGCGGTTCATAGAGCTCCTTGACCCGAGCCGTTGCAGCGTCGCCGTCGGAGATGGGATTCTGGCCCAGCATGACCAGACCGGTGCCGTTGTA
>CALJXB010000285.1 GCA_937974415.1 uncultured Kiloniellales bacterium | reverse complement strand
GTCGGCCAACGCTTTCAAGGCGCCGACCTGGTGACCGCCAATGCCTCCTTCGGCTTCCTCTGGGGCTTGGGGATGCTGGTCGGTCCGTTCCTCTCGGGCACCGCCATGGACGTCTGGGACCCGCACGGCTTCCCCGGCGTGTTGGCTGCCGTGACCGCCGTCGTGCTGGCGATCGCCATCTACCGCCGCTGGCAGGCGCGGGCGAGCTAAGGCGCCGCGGCCTCGCTCTCACTCCAGATGGGCCCGGTACTGGCCGACGAAGTCGCAGTCCACGTGGGCGGCGTAGGCGTCGACGATGGCCTGGGTCACCGGTCCGAAGGGCCTGCCGTCTCCGATCTTGACCCCGTTGAATTCCGTGATCGGGCAGACGCAGAGGCTGGTCGAGGTGATGAAGGCCTCGTCGGCGGCGTAGGCGTCGTAGAGGTCGATGTCGCACTCCGCGACCGGCACGCCGGCGGACCGGGCGAAGTCCATGGCCTTCTGCCGACTCACCCCCGGCAGTACATAACGCTCCGAGGGCGTCATGAGGACCCCGTCCTTGACCACGAAGATGTTGCTGCCGAGGCCCTCGCAGAGGTTGCCGTTGATATCGAGCAGGATCGCCCAGGCGTCCGGGTCGCGGGCGTGAACCTCCTGGTCGGCGACGATCAGGTTCAAGTAGTTCAGGGTCTTGACCCGCGGGCTCAGCACCTCCGGCGGCGTGCGCCGGATCGAGGGAGTGACGGCCTTCGCGCCGTCGCGGAACATGGGGGCTCGGGACTTGAGCGGCAGGGGCAGGCACTCGACCACCACCGTGGCGCCGGGCCGCTCCGGTTCCTCGCCCGCCACCTCGAAGGGGCCGCGGGAGATGCGCTGGCCGACCCAATAGTCCTCGTTGGGGCCGAGCAGGGATTTGTTGCGCTCGAAGACCTCCTCGGTGATCCGGCTCATTTCTTCAGGCGACAAGCCAATGTCGATTCGTAAGTATTTGAGAGAGCGATAGAGTCTCTCGACGTGCTCTTCCAGAAAAAAGAGCCTCCCGTTGAAGCTGCGTGTGATGTCGAAGCAGCCGTCGCCGAAATAGAAGCCGCGGTCCCGGTAGGGGATGAGGGCCCGGCTCTCGGGCATGAACTCGCCGTTCAGATAGACGGTGCGTTCGTTGGGGCGTTCGCTCATGACCCTGTCACTCCTGCTCGCTATGGTCCTCGTCCGCCAGATCGCTCAGCGCTTGGCCGCGAATGGTATAGGCGACTTCGGCCGTGGCGCCCATGCCGATCGATTCGTAAAAGTCGCGCGCGGCGTTGTTCTCCAGCACCTTCAGTTCGACCCGGCAGCACCTGCGCTCGACGGCCAGGCTGCAGGCCCGGGCCATGAGCCGCCGGGCGACGCCCCGCTGTCGCGCCTCGGGCGCCACGTAGAGGTCGTTCACGTGGAGGCACGGCCGGCCCTTGTAGGTCGAGTAGGTGGGAAACAGGGTCAGGAGACCGACCGGCCGCCCCGCTGCTTCGGCGATGAGGGTCTCGTAGAGCGGGACCGGGCCGAAGCCGTCCCGGCGCACGTCGGCGACGCTGGCGGTGAAGGCCTCGGCTTCGCCCACCGCCTCCGCCAGGGCACGCAACATGGCATGGACCGTCTCGGCGTCGTTCGCGTCGGCCTTGCGGAGACTGACCGCGCTCACCGCTGGGCCGCCTCGGTGGTGCCCAGGAAGGCCGCCAGGTTGGCGCCCAGCTCGTCGGAGAGATAGCCGCCTTCCTGCACCAGCAGGCTCGGCAGGCCGAGGCCGGCGATTTGTTCCGCGATGCGGGCGAAGCCGTCGGTGGTGACGGCCAGGCCGCCGAAGGGATCGCTCTCGGCGGCGTCGAGGCCGAGTGCGACGACCAGGACGTCGGGGGCGTGGGCGCAGACGCGCGCCAGGGCGGCGTCGAGGGCCTCCAAGAAAACCGCATCGCCGCTGCCCCGGGGGAGCGGCAGGTTGAGGTTCGCTCCGAGGCCGGGACCGGCGCCGCGCTCGTCGGCATGACCCCAGAAGAAGGGATAGAAGCGCGCCGGGTCGGCGTGGATCGAGACGGTCAGCACGTCGCCGCGCTGGTAGAAGATCCCTTGGGTGCCGTTGCCGTGGTGCAGGTCCACGTCGAGCACCGCAACCCGCCGCGCAGCGTCGCGCAGCACCTGGGCGGCAATGGCCGTGTTGTTGAGATAACAGAAGCCGCCGGCCAGGTCCTTGAAGGCGTGATGGCCCGGCGGCCGGCAGAGGGCGTAGGCGGCGCGCTCGCCGGCCAGGACCTGATGGGCCGCCGTGAGCGCCGCCTGGGCGCTGCCGGTGGCCGAAGCCCAGGTCCCGGCGCCGATGGGGCAGGCGAGGTCCGTCATGTGATAGCCCGCCTGGCCGACCGCCGACTTGGGATAGCCCGCGCTACGGCTGTCGGGATGCACATTGGGCAGCACGTCCTCCGAGGCGCCCTCGATGCGCTGCCAGCGCTCATGGATGTGTTCGAGGAACTGCAGGTACTCGGCCGAGTGGATCGCGGCGATGGGCCCACGGCCGTGGTCGTCGGGCGCCACGATCTCGTGGCCCGCACCCCGCGCTGCCTCCAGCAGCGCGTCGCAGCGCTCGGGCACCTCCGGGCAGTCCCGCATGACCCCATTGACCAGGAAGTGCCGGGGCCGGTGGCGTCGCGAGTCTTCGTGGAAGACGACCTTCATGACGACGGCGCCCTCTTCAGAACCCGACCTGGTCGCCGCCCTTCAAGGACAGCAGGTCGCGGGCCTCGGCCGGGCTCGCCACCTCGAGGGACAGGCCCTCCAGCACCTGGCGGATCTTGGTCACCTGCTGGGCGTTGGACTCGGCCAGCGTGCCCGGCCCGAGCCAGAGGTTGTCCTCCAGGCCGACCCGCACGTTGGCGCCCATGGCCGCGCCGATGGTGGCGAGCGAAATCTGCTGGCGCCCGGCGCCGAGGATCGACCAGCGGTACTGCTCGCCGAACAGGCGGTCGGCCGTGCGCCGCATGTGCATCAGGTCCTCCGGGTGGGTGCCGATGCCGCCGAGGATGCCGAACACCGACTGCACGAAGAGCGGCGGCTCCACCAGGCCCCGGTCGAGGAAGTGAGCCAGGTTGTAGAGGTGGGCGATGTCGTAGCACTCGAATTCGAAGCGCGTCGCGTTCTCGCGGCAGGCGCCGAGGATCTTCTCGATGTCCTGGAAGGTGTTCTTGAACACCAGGTCGCGGCTGCCTTCCAGGTGGGCGCGCTCCCAGTCGTGCTCGAAGTCCTTGAAGCGGCCCAGCATGGGGAAGAGGGCGAAGTTCATGGAGCCCATGTTCAGGGAGGCGACCTCGGGCTTGAGCTCGGCCGCGGGCCGCATGCGTTCGTCGACCGTCATGGTCGGG
>CALJXB010000284.1 GCA_937974415.1 uncultured Kiloniellales bacterium | reverse complement strand
CCATTCTCCAGGTTGTCGCGCCGCTGCCCCAGGCGCAGCTCATCGAGACGTTCGCGCTCAACCAGATCAGCTTCCAGACGCTGATCGCGTCGAAGGCGGCCCGCGTGGTGGCGGCCGCCGAGGGAAGGAGCGTGGTCGAGTTCGGGCTTCGCCGCGAGCACGGGACCGACGCCGGCATGAAGGCGGCCCGTGCGTGCTTCGTGGCCGGCGTGGGAGCGACCTCCAACGTGCTGGCGGGCCAGGTGTACGGCACCCCGGTCGTCGGCACCGTGGCCCACAGCTTCATCAAGGCTCACGACACGGAGCTCGAGGCGTTCCGGGCGTGGACGTCGGTGTTCCCCGACTCGGTGCTCCTGGTCGACACCTACGACACGGCCGAAGGCGTCCGCAACGTGATCCGCCTGGCTCAGGAGCTGGGCGATGACTTCGCCGTCCGCGCCGTTCGGCTCGATTCCGGCGACCTGGCCAAACTAGCCCCCGAAGCCCGGTGTCTGCTCGATGAGGCGGGGCTCGAGGGCGTTGAGATCTTCGCCAGCGGCAGCCTGGACGAGTACATCGTGGCCGACCTGGTGGCGGCCGGCGCGCCGATCACCGGCTTCGGCGTGGGGACGCGTCTGGGGGTCTCGGCCGACCACCCCTCCCTGGACACCGCCTACAAGCTGTCGGGCTATGCGGGCCGGGCCCGCATGAAGCTCTCGACCGGCAAGTCGAACCTGCCCGGACGCAAGCAGGTGTACCGCGTCGAGTCCGAAACGCCGCCGCAGGCCGCCCACGACGTCATCTCGCTTCACGACGAGCGGGTCGAGGGCCGGGGCCTGCTGGTCAAGGTGATGGAGGGGGGCCGGCGGCTCCCCGCCGGGCAGGCCGATCTCGCATCGATCCGCGAGCATGCACGCACCGAGGCGGCCCGGCTGCCGATCGCGCTGCAAAGGCTTACCCCGGCGGACCCCCCGTACCCGGTCCGGCTCAGCCCGGGACTGCGGGCCGAGCGGGACCGCCTTCGAAAATAGGGGAAGTCACCCTATATCCGAAAGTGGCGTGATTGTCCTATCCTGACCGACCTTTACCACCCGTACGGCCCTTCCGTCGGAGTGGACACGAGTGCCCAGCTTCGGAAGACCCGACTGACCTGCGGACACCACAATTAAAGAGCGTATTGGAGACAGCCATGCTCGAACTGAAGAAGGGTGTCGACATCCTTTCCCATGTCGGCGGCGTCAAGTCGATCGACGAGGCGCGAAAGATCTTCAAGGACAAGCTGAACCCGGAACACCTCGCGCGGCTTGAGAAGATCAAGAACGAAGAGGCATTGCTCAAGATCGCCAACGCGATCGCGCTGTGCCAGCCGGATGATGTGTACATCGCCACGGGCTCGCCCCAGGACATGATGAAGGTCCGGCAGATGAGCATCGACAAGGGCGAGGAAGCGCCCCTGGCCATGAAGGACCACACGATTCACTTCGACCTGCCCGAGGAGCAGGGTCGCATCGTCGACCGCACCTTCTACATCGTCAACGAAGGTGAGAAGACCAGCGTTCTCGCCAAGACGATGATCCGAGACGAAGCGCTCGCCTACGTCAAGGAGAACATGACCGGCATCATGAAGGGCAAGACCATGATGGTCGGCTTCTTCAGCCGCGGCCCGGCCGGGGCGAAGTTGGCGCTGCCGGCGCTGGAGATCTCATCCTCGACCTACGTCATGCACTCCGGCGACCTCCTGTATCGCCACGTCTACAGCGACTTCGACAAACAGGTCGAGCGCTCCGGCCAGTTCACCACCAACGTGCACTCCGAAGGCCCGAACCGGCCCGAGGACCTGCCCAACGCCCGGGTCTTCATGGACCGCAGCTGGCTGACCACCTTCAGCACCTACTGCACGTACGCCGGCAACACGCTGCTGCTCAAGAAGGGCAACCACCGCATGGCCGTGGACCTCGCCACCTACTACGGCAAGGGCGAGGAGCTCTCGGAGCACATGTTCATCACCGGCATCAGGGGCGACGACGGCAAGATCACCTGGTTCGCCGGTGCGGCCCCCAGCGGTTGCGGCAAGACCACGACCGCCATGGCGGGCACCGACTTCGTCGGCGACGACCTGGCCCAGATGTGGATCGCCTCCGACGGCACGATGCGGGCGATCAACCCCGAGCAGGGCATCTTCGGCATCGTCGCCGACGTCAACCGCGAAGGCGACCCCTACCTCATGAAGTGCCTGCGGGAGGAGTGGACCGAGGCCATCTGGTCCAACGTCCTGATCGACGACAAGAACGTGCCGCACTGGACCGGCAATGGCGAGAAGCACCCGGACAAGGGCCGCAACTTCCAGGGCGACTGGACCAAGGGCAAGAAGGACGCCAACGGCAACGAGATCCCGATCTCGCACCCCAACGCCCGCTGCACCGTTCGTTGCACGGCGATCGAGAACTACAACGCCGAGGTCGGCGAGTCGCCCCAGGGCGCAACCATCAAGGTCATCACCTACTCCGGCCGCGACGCCGACACCATGCCGCCGGTCTGGGTCGGCAAGAATTCCGACCACGGAGTCGTCATCGGCGCCTCGTTCGTCTCGGCCGCCACCGCGACCGAGGTCGGAGCCTCCGGTGTCAAACGGCAGCCCTGGGCCAATGCTCCGTTCATTCCCGGCCCGCTGGCCGACTACATGGCCTCGCAGTTCAAGTTCTTCAACAGCCCGAAGTTCACCGATGCCGGTCGGCCGATCCTGGCGGGCCTCAACTACTTCCTGACCGAAGAGGCTCGCGGCGGCAGCTCGACGAAGCTCCTCGGCGAGAAGCGCGATGTGAAGGTCTGGCTCGGATGGCTCGCCAAGCGGGCCCGGGGTGAGGTCGGCGCCATCGACACGCCCGTCGGCTACCTGCCGAAATACGACGACCTCAAGGCGCTGTTCTCAGCGGTCATCAGCAAGGAGTATCCGCGAGAGCTCTACGACAAGCAGTTCTCGATCTACGTCGACAAGATCCAGGGTCGCATCGACCTGCA
>CALJXB010000283.1 GCA_937974415.1 uncultured Kiloniellales bacterium | reverse complement strand
GCTGGCCGCCTCGGGAACGACCGGCGTGGCCCAGCGCATCACTGCCCGGGACACCGCGGGCATCGGACGGCTGCTCTGCGAGGTCGATGCCGGCCTCGTGGTGGTCGACCACCGTGCCGGCGTCGGCGGCGGGCTCGACATCGACGCCCTGACCGAGCAGACCCGCGCCTCGATCGTGGTCCTGGGTCTCGGGTGATGCGGTTGGGTCGGGCGCCGCGGGCGGCCGTCATCGCCACCGCCTGCCTTCTGGTTGCTTGTGGCGGGCGCGAGCAACCGCCGACGACGATCGAGTCTCCGCCAGCGCAGTCGCCCACGCCGATTCCCTCTTAAACGGGAAGACAAACGGGCTATGTCCGAATCTTGGTGATGGGGGTAATGTGAACTTACATGATCGACTTGGCCCATACTACGACGAGACCCGATGAACGATCGGCAAGGCGGGAAAACTCATCTAGCACCTTGTGCGGCAATGTTGAACAGCTGATAGAGCCCACCGAGCACAGGATTCGCAATGACTTTGATATCCTTCTGGTCCTAGCGATGCAATGAAGGCGCCTGGGCTCGAGTTAGCGGTCGCGCGACTGACCAGACTGACAAGGTGATCGCTTGCATCCTCAGCATGAAATGAGCCTTGCGGCGGCCGGCATGCCCGCGTCGCATTCGGTTTGATTTCCGGGTCCTGCGGTACAAGAGATATCCTTCAGTCGCTTTCCTCGGCCTCGTCTTCCTCCTCCCACTGGAGCAAATCGTTCCGCAAGGCCGCGAACTCCGCAGCCGCGTCGGAGCCGAAGACGGGGTCGTCCTCGTCGGTGATGCGGGCGTCAATTTCGGCCCAATCCCCCGGCGTCAATTTTTCTACCGCGAGCGGGAAGAAGCGCTCCTCCTCCATTTGCAGATGGCGTCGCTGGTCTCTGATGAAATGGCGGGCCACGGTGTCGAAGGCGTCCCTTGACACCTCGACCTCGCCCAGCACGTTTTGGATCGCTTCCCTAAAGTGTCGGGCCAAAGTGCCGATCCTCTCGTGTTCGGCTTCCAGGTCTCCGACGATCTCGGCAGCCTCGGGGGCGCGCTCGCGAAGCTTCCGAAATATCAGATCCTCCTTGGGATGATGACAACGATCGGGGAATCCGGTGAAATATTTCCCGATCCCCGCCAGGACGTCGTAGTCCGGTGTCTCGGCCGTATCGAAAATGGCGAGCTGATGCTCCAAGGCATCCAGAAGCTTGATGATGTTCCTGTGCTCCTGTCGGAGCCGGTTCATGACTTCTGACAATATCCACCTCGTTCGTTCGCGCGGTATCTATGGTCCAAGAGGATACCCCGGCGCGTCAGCCAGGCAACCCATGGGTCCTGATCTCGGACCCATCGATTTGCCCGGCGCCATGAGCGGACCGCAATCCGCCCAGCCTGATCTGGATCAACGACAAGACCGACCGGATTACCCAGATTCGAATCAATCGCTCAACCTCCAATCCGCCCCCGCCAAATCCCCGTGGACATCGGCGGGCGGCCCACAGAGAGAAGACTCCGATGAACTTCCATGTGTATCGCTGCAAGAAGGATCAGGACATCTTTATCGTGACGGATGAGGCCCACGTTAGCAAGATCACCAATCGCCTGTGTCCGACGCCCGACGACGAACTGGAAAAAGTGGGCGTGTTTTCGGAGATGGGTAAGAACGAGAGAGCCGCGTTCGACGAGACCATCGCGATGAACTCCATCGAGAGCCAGGGCTATTACCGATTCGAGGCCAAGTCTTTCAACCCGGTAGCGGAATGGCCGCTGGCGATGCCATGATGCTGCGACAGCGCGGCTAGAGAACGAGCTGGACGGGCCCTTTCGGGCCTTCAATAGGCCCGGAGGTGCTGGGGACATTCCTATTGATGAACCTCAAGACCACGAGGAGGACCAATGGCGAAGGTCAAGGCTAAGACCGCCACTGCAAGGAAAGCAGCGGCAAAGAAGACGAGAAAGAAGGCCACGAAGAAAGCTGTGCGAAGCGAGGCAGCCGCCAAGAGGGCTCCAGCCAAGAAAGCCGCCAAAGCGGTACCGCCGGTCTATCTCGAACATCCGGAGGGGATGTTTGAGAGGCTCGCGTCATTGCGCGAGGAGATGGATCACCTCTTTGGCAGCCTGTCGCGCAGTTTCGGCTTTCCCGAGCTGAGGATGCCCTCGATCGAACTGCCGGCCCGAGCGGGCATAGCCGATGTTCGCTTCGAGGTTTCTGAATCCGACAAGGAGGTCGAAGTGACGGCGGAGGCCCCCGGGCTCGATCCGGAGGATCTCGAGATCACGCTGTCCGAGGGCATGCTCACGGTGAAGGGACAGAAGCGGGATAGGCGCGAACAGAAGGGCAAAGACTATTACATCAGCGAGCGCCGATACGGCTCGTTCTCCCGCTCTTTTCAGGCTCCGGAATCCGTGGATGAAGACAAGATTTCGGCGAAATTCGAGAACGGCGTCCTGAGCATTCGCCTGCCGAAGCACGGGAAGCCCAAACGCCGTCCTAAGTCAATCCGGGTGGCGAAGGAATAGCGCTCATCGGACTTGAAGGTCTTCACACAGCAATCCGGTTCGCAGCCTATACCACCTTTAGCAGGCTCAGCCTGTATCGCTCCTTTGGAGTGCATAGACACGGCAAGGCGTTTCGCCGCGTAAAGGGAAGCTGCAATGCTGACCCTCACGTCAGCTCTGGCTCGCACGGTGCGGCTCTATGGAGACCGCGCGGCGGTCCTTGACCATGAGGGCCGCTTAACCTGGTCCGAGTTCGCGCAGCGCGTGGCCCGCGCCGGAAGTGCTCTTCGATCCCTCGGCGTTGGCCGCGGCAAGCGTTACGGCATCATCGCCCGTAACAGCTTTCGACAGGCCGAGCTAATCCACGCCGGCTATTGGATCGGGGCAGTTCCGGTGCCGGTCAATTATCGGCTGGCGCCGCCGGAGATCGTCTACGCCCTCGAAAACGCGGAATGCAAGCTGCTCATCCTTGAGGGTCTATTTGGCGAGTTGCTTGCAAGCTCCGATCTGGACTCTTGGTCGGGCGAGGTATTGCTTGTTGGCAGCGCGAAGAATGGCGCCGATCTATCGCGTTATGATACGCTTCTCGACCAAGTGGAGCCGGCCGCCATGTGCGACTGCGCCGAACAGGAGGACGCCCTTCTAATCTATACCGGCGGAACGACGGGACGCGCCAAGGGCGTCCGCCTTAGCCACCGCAACATCGTCTCCAACGCCCTTCAGTTGGGCTTCGAGCTTGGGCCGCGTGGCGATGATGTCTACCTCCATGTGGCTCCCATGTTTCACTCGGCCGACCTGCTCGCCACGCCTTACGCGATGGCCGGGGCCGCTCAGGTTTTCCTGCCCAAGTTCTCCGGACGTGGGGTCTTGGAGGCAATTCAGCACTACGGCGTCACCGTCTCGATGATGACGCCCACCATGCTGATCCTGACAATGCGGGAACCCGACATCGAGACGTACGATCTCTCGAGCTTGAGACAGCTGATCTATGGTTCGTCTCCGATGGCCGCTGAGTGGATCGAGAAAATGCTGCAGAGCTTTCAGGGCGTCGAACTTATCCAGGGCTATGGGCTGACCGAAACCTCGCCGATCCTAACGCTCCTTCATATGGCTGATCACAAGAGGGCTATCGAGACCGGCGAGCACGAGCTCTTGAGGAGCGCCGGCCGCCCGGTCCCGGGGGTCGAGTTGAGAATCGTCGACGAGGCGGGCGAGGAGGTACTAGCGGGCGGTGCCGGAGAGGTGGTCGTGCGCGGTCCGAACGTTACCAAGGGCTATCTCAAGAGACCCGAGGCGACCGAGGCCGCCTTCCGCGCGGGCTGGTTCCACACCGGAGACATTGGCCGGTTGGACGACCAGGGCTACCTCTATCTGCTCGACCGCAAGAAGGATCTCATCATCACCGGTGGCGAGATGGTCTTCTCATCGGAGGTCGAGGCGGTGCTCTATCAGAACCCCAAGGTCCACGAATGCGCCGTGATCGGCGTTCCCGACGAAACCTACGGCGAGGCCCTATTCGCTGCCGTCGTTCCAGCGCCTGGTCAGACGCTCAACGATGAAGAGCTGATCGCACACTGTCGCGACAAAATCGGCGGCTACAAGATTCCCCGGCGCTATGTCTTCCTTGAAGAGCTGCCGAAAAGCGCCATGGACAAGATCCTGAAGACCGAACTGCGCCGGCGATACGGCGGCAGAAAGTGAAGAGAGGAAGATGGAGATCCAAGGCAAGGATGTGCTTGTCCTCGGTGGTGCCGGACTGGTGGGAACGGCTGTCTGTCACGAAATGCTTGCATCGCACCCAGCCTCCCTGGTCGTCGCCTCGCGGCAGCGACAGAGGGCAGAGCAGGCCGTCGAGCGCCTGAAGGCGGTCTTTCCGGAAAGCGCCACGCGCATCATTGCGATATCGGGTGATGTCTTCATCCGGGCGGAATGGCAAGAGGACGCTAAGGGCTCACACCCGAGGGCCGCAGTCCTGTCCGATCCGGACAAGCGCCGACGGCTGATCGCCGATATTCTCGATCCGCTCGACGAGGAGATTATCGTGTCCTCCCTGTTGACCCGGATGATCGAAGGGCGGGCGCCCGGCATCGGAGGCCGGCCGGCGCACATCATCGTCGACTGCATGAACACGGCCACCGCCGTCGGCTATCAGAACATTTACCAGTCGGCGCGGCGACTGGCCGATCGTGCCGGGGGCAGCCCGAAGGGGCTCGAGCCCTCGGAACAGCTGGAGATCCTTCTGGCATCGCTCTACGTTCCGCAGCTCGTCCGACATGTTCAGCTTCTCCACGAGGCGATGCGGCGCGCCGGGACGCAGGCCTACCTCAAGGTGGGCACCTCAGGCACAGGCGGCATGGGGCTCAACATTCCTTACACCCATGGTGAAGAGAGGCCCTCCCGTCTCCTGCTGTCGAAAGCGGCGCTTGCGGGTGCGCAAAGCTTGCTTACCTTCTTGATGGCGCGGACCCCGGGTGGTCCAAGCATAGTCAAGGAAGTTAAGCCCACCGCCGTTATCGGCTGGCGTCAGATCGCATATGGCCCGATTCGCTCTTCTGGAGGAGAGATCGCCGTTTACGATTGCCCGCCGGACCAGACGGTCTCAACGCTTGACCCTTCGAACCTCGTGAAGGATGGGGATTTCGGTGAAGCAACAGGCGAGAGAGTGGAGGGCGTATACATACACACTGGCGAAAATGGGCAGTTTTCCGCTGGCGAGTTTACAGCCATCACCGCGCTCGGTCAGATGGAGTTGGTCACGGCCGAGGAGATCGCTCGTACCGTCGTGTCCGAACTGCGCGGCGGCAACACGGGACGTGACGTGATCGCTGCCTTGGACGGCGCCGTGATGGGGCCATCGTACCGTGGCGGATTCTTGCGCGAAGCCGCGATCAACCGGTTGAAGCAGCTCGAATCCGAGCATGGGGAATCCGTCGCTTTCGAGATTCTGGGACCACCCCGTCTCTCGAAGCTCTTGTTCGAGGCCTATCTTCTGAAGCAAGTCTTCAAGACTTTGGATAACGTTTTATCCCAGCAGCCTGACGCCCTAGCCATGAAGTTGGCAAGGCATGTCTGCAGCGAAACGGAGATACGCAAGCGCATGATCTCGATCGGCATCCCCATCTTGCTGCCGGATGGCGAACGCCTGCTGCGCGGGCCGCTTATCAAGTCGGAGGACGCCTACCATGGCTGGGCGGATCTGACGCCGGCGAACATGAAAACCTGGCAAGGGCGGCTGGAGGCGATTCGTCGCGGCACGCGCGAGTTGGCCGACGACACCTCGTCCCGTGGCGACCGCAACTTCGCATCCTCCAGAAACTGGCTCGCCGAGGAGGAGGTCTTTGACATCGGTGAGGTCGTGGCCTGGATCTTCAATCGGGAAGAAGGGGGTCAACGTGGGAAGCCATGAAGGCTTTTCCGTTCAGGCGAACACCAGGCACTGGATCGATAGCCCCCCGAGCTCACTTCCAACGGAGCGTTAAGCGATTATTCTCGTTCAGGAACACCTGAGTTCCGAACGTCTCTCCTTCCCTGTTCAAAACATTGCACAGCCACCGCGCGTCGTCCCGCGATGCCCGATTCAACCTGAATCTCTTGATCTGAAGAGGTGTCATCGTGAGCCGGCTGAGTTTTCCGCTTGATACGTCAATCCGGGGAAAATACATCAAGACGAGGTCATCTCGATACGCTTCGTAGCCGCTGATCCCCTCGTAGTCGTCGATGAATTCGCCACACCCATAGAGTATCAGCTTGTCCTTGTACACCTCGATGCCCTTGGGATGGTGCGAGGAATGGCCGTGGACAACATCGACGCCCGCCTCGTCGATGAGCCTGTGTGCGAGCTCACTTTGGTCACGCGGAACCTCATACCCCCAGTTTGCGCCCCAATGAATCGAGGCGATGACCACGTCACCCGGCCGTTTGAGCTGTCTTACCTGCGCGGCGATGTGCCCTAGCGTACGATCCGAAACCTCGCCCAAAAAATTGACCCCCGGCGTGTCGTCGCCTGCCGCCCAGTCTCGGGGTATACCGCTTGTTTCCGATCCGAAGGAGAACACGATCACCCGGGCTTTGCCTGCCACCTCGATGATCGCTGGCGCCTCCGCCTCCTGGCGGTGACGGCCGGCCCCGGCGGTGGCGATACCGGCCTTCTCGAGCGTCTCCAAGGTCTCCAGAAGCCCCGCGCGTCGCCAGTCCAGAAGGTGGTTGTTGGCGAGCACGCAGCAATCTATCCGGGCCGCGCTCAAGCATGGAATGTTCTTTGGATTCATTCTGTAGTTGACGCCCTTCGGCTCGCAGTCATCGTTCCTTGTCACACTCGTTTCCAGATTGATGATCCGCGCGTCCGGGCCTACCCGTTCAAGCTCGTCGAGGGCGTCTCCCCAGATATAGGAGAAGTCGACGGGCCTGGGGATCGGACCGTTGGCGTGCTCCGCCAGATCCACGTATTCCAGGGCGGAGGATACGAACGGCTCGCAAATCCGAGGGTCGCTGGGATAAGCGAGGACCTGGTCGATGCCCCTGCCCGTCATGACGTCGCCGCACAAGAAAAGAGTGATGCCGTGGTCCTTTGTGTCGATGTCACGAAGCATCTGAGCCGTTGCCTTGCGACAAGCTATTAACGGGGACCTCAGCAGGCTGAGTGCCATGACGGCCGAGAGCGCCGCGAAACCCCTCCGAGTCAACTTCTGCGAGCCGGAGTGGCCGAAATCTCTGGTCACTGCGGCCTTCTCTTCGAGACCAGTGTGCTTTGAACCGTCCCGCCCCGTAATCACTCGCCGTCTTTAGCCTCCTCGAGAGCCGGTTGGGCGAAGACCTTCATCAACTCCATGGGTAGGGGAAAGACGATCGTCGAACTGCGTTCTCCCGCGATCGCATGGAGGGTCGTGAGATAGCGAAGTTGCATCGCTTGGGGCCGGTCAGCGAGGATCTTGGCCGCTTCCAGGAAATTCTCGGCGGCCTGAAACTCGCCCTCGGCATCGATCACCTTGGCACGGCGGATGCGCTCTGCCTCGGCTTGCTTGGCGATGGCACGGATCATTCTCTCGTCGAGATCAACGTGCTTCAGCTCGACATTGGAGACCTTGATGCCCCAGGCGTCCGTTTGCTCGTCCAGAATGCGCTGAATGTCGGCATTGAGCTGCTCGCGCGCCGCCAGCATCTCGTCCAGTTCGTGCTGGCCCAGAACTGACCGCAGGGTCGTCTGCGCCAGCTCGCTTGTCGCATCGAGGAAGTCCTCCACCTGAATGACCGCCTTCTGCGCGTCTATGACACGAAAGTAGACGACGGCGTTGACCTTGACCGAGACGTTATCGCGCGAGATGACGTCTTGCTCCGGCACGTCCAGGACGCGGGTCCGCAGATCCATGCGGACCATCTGCTGGATGATGGGCAGTACGATGATGAGGCCCGGCCCCTTCACTTTCCAGAAGCGACCCAGGAGGAAGATCACACCCCGCTGGTACTCCCGCAGTATCCGGAACGATTGGAGAAGAATGAGGAACGGGATCAGCGCCACGAAGAACCAGGCCTGATTGAGGATCCAAGTCATGATTCGAAACTAACTCCTTTTCGCTTCGGGCTCGACGACCAGGGTGAGCCCATCGATGTCTGCAACGCGGATCCGGCGGCCGGGATGTAACGTCCGGACCGCCCGGGCCCGCCAGACTTCACCGTGCACGCGGACGCGGCCGCTATGGCCGTCCCACTCGATGACCTGCCCCTTGCTGCCGACCATCTCCTCGGGTCCGGTAACGACACCCCGCCGACGGGCTCTCACCAGAAGAATCATCACCAGCAGGAAAAGCCCCGCGCTCACGAGCGCGATCGAGCCGATCAACATCCACGAGATGCCATAGCCGGGAACATCGGTTTCGAGAAGCATCACCGAGCCGATGACGAAGGCGGCCGTACCGCCTATTCCCAGTGCGCCGAAGCTGGGTGCGAAGGCCTCGCCCACCATCAGAGCTAGGCCAAGCAGCAACAAGGCCAGCCCCGCGAAATTGATGGGCAGGACATGGAAGGCGTAGAGCGCCAGCAGGAGGCTGATCGCACCGGTGACCCCTGGCACAATAACGCCCGGGTTGTAGAACTCCAGGATCAGACCATAGATGCCTATGAGCATGAGGATGTAGGCGACGTTCGGATTGGTGATGATGGCGAGGAGCTCGGTTCGCCAGTCCGGTTCGATGGCGCGCACCACGAGGCCGGTTGTTTCCAGGCTTCGCGTTTCGCCAAGCACGCTGACGGAGCGCCCGTCGACCTTGGTCAGCAAGTCGGTCAGACCGTCGGCGAGGACGTCGATGACACCTTGCTGCAGCGCTTCCTCCGAGGACAGGCTCGCCGCTTCGCGAACTGCCTTCTCGGCCCATTCGGCGTTGCGCCCTCGCATCTGGGCGAGGCTTCGAATGTAGGCAACGGCGTCGCTGACCGCTTTGTCGGCCATCGTCGGATGCGCTTTGGTTGCCTCGGGTCGCTGGTCCACCTCCTCGTCTTTCTCCACATCCGGCTCCCCCTCCCCGTCGTCTCCGCTTGGCAGTGGACTTAACGGCACCCCAATCTGCACCGGAGTCGCCGCCCCCACCGTGGTCCCAGGGGCCATGGCCGCGACGTGCGTCGCATAGAGGATATAGGTGCCGGCGCTTGCGGCCCGCGCGCCGCTCGGCGCCACATAGCCGACCACAGGCAGTGGCGAGGCCAGGATGTCTTGAATGATCTCGCGCATCGAGACGTCGAGGCCGCCAGGCGTATCGATGCGAAGAATCGCGATGGCGGCGTCTTGCTCCTGCGCCTTAGCCAGCCCTCGATGGACGTAATCGCTGGCTGCAGGCCCGATCGGTCCATTGAGGTCCAGAACTATGGCGAGCCTCGACTCCTGGCTAGCAAGGGACGACCCGAGCAGCAGGAGGGCAAGGACAGGTATCAGGCGTTTCATTTCCTCGAAGCACTATTCGAGTGGCTTGTAGCGGATGCCCCTCCGGCTCATTCTGCGATTGGCGCAAACTCTCCGCAGCCGTGGTGGTCTGATCGTTGTGATGCGATCACCGTACGTCGTGGCCGCGCAGCCGGTCGGGTAAATGATGAATTCATATACCGCCGGTCACGAGCAGGCATTGACCTGAGTCAAGGGGGCCTTGAGCTTCGCGGCCAATCCCTGCGCGAACCCGCCGACCGAAGGCGAGAGCATCCCGATGAGCCGGCCAGATCGCTTCGCCACCCTGCCCAAGGCCCGAGAGGGCTTGGTGGGCGCGGCGGCGATCAACCAGGAAAGCCGATTGGCAAAAGGCATATTGGCTGCGCCTCCTGCGGCAGCTCGAGCACCGCATTGACGCGCTCGTCGCGGAAGGCCCCGACCGTCGTCGTGCCGAGCCCGAGCGAAGTGGCTTGCAGGTAGACGTTCTGCGCCGCGTGCCCGGCCTCGAGGTAAACGTAGCGGTGCCCCCGTTCGCCGTACTTCCTCGTGGTCCGGCGGAACACGGCCGTCAAGACGATCACCGCCGAAGCCTTTCCGATCCACCGTTGCGCGAAGGCAGCATCGCTCAGCTGGCGGCGGCGATCGTCCGGTGCGACCCGTGCAAGTTCGTGCGCCCGTGGATCGTAGAAGTAAACGCCGGCGGAAAGGCCGGTGACCTCTCCGGTCACGAGATAGACATCCAAAGGGTATAGCGCGCCCGCCGAGGGTGCCGTTCGATAGCCCTCCGGGCTCGTCGTTCCCTGGGCCGCCCAGACCAATTGGGACACCTCGGCAAGGCTCAACGGCTTGCTGTCGAACTCTCGGATCGATCGGCGAGAGCGGAGCGCCTGCTCGACGGGCATCCCGGCCCCGATCTGAGGGGCGGGCAGTGCGATGCGACCTCTGCCAGCGTCGTTGGTTGCCAGGGATGCTTTGGACGCGTTCATGAGGACCAAACCTCCCAAGATGCCGAGCCGAGCGCTGTTGCAAAGGACACGGCGCCTAGTGAGCAACGGATCGTCTCCAGCGGCAGAAATTCTGGCCTGGCTCTAAAACCTCCAGAACCATCCTGCAGCCCTTGCGCCAAGACCTGGAAGTCACCCAGCCTGAAAGTCGTCGTCGAAGCGCCGGCCACCAGCCTTCGGAGAGTGAACCGTCCGGGGCGCCGGTTCCTTGATGTGGGTCAACAGCGTGGCCCCCGGCCCCCCGCTTCCTCGCGTTCCGAGACCTTTAGCTAGACATCGTCCCATACTTCTTGCGCGCCCTCGCATTTGACCTAACGCATGGCCCTGCTCGAGCTCCAATGCTAGCCGGAAATCAAGAGCCTGCAGGTACGCAATGAGCGAGGCCATGGGATCGCCTGGTATCGAGATCGCAACACCGTTCATATTCGACACCACCCCCTTGTTCCGACTCTATGCCGTCTGGCGGTTGGCCTGGCTTTCCCGCCAACAGCCGGAGGACCTACAGCGACGTCAGCTCATGTCGCTGGTTCGCCTGGCGGAGAACACCCGATTTGGCCGGGCGCACGGGTTCGACGGCATCCGCTCAGTGGCCGATTTTCAGGCGGCGGTGGCGCTGCGGCACTATGAAGATTTCTGGGGAGAGTGGTGGCAGAGGGACTTTCCTCGCCTGACCGACGTTTCTTGGCCTGGCACGGTGCCGTTCTACGCCCTCACTTCTGGCACCACCACCGGCGTGACCAAGTACATTCCCTGCACTCATGAAATGAATGCCAGCAACCGAAAGGTGACAGCCGACCTGGTCAGCTATCACCTAAGCAACCGGCCGCGTAGCCGTCTTCTCGGAGGACAAAACTTCATGCTTGGCGGGTCAACGGATCTGCGGGAGCTGGCGCCGGGCGTCTACGCCGGCGACCTCAGCGGCATCACCGCCGGCGTGATCCCCTGGTGGGCGCGCCCGCGTTACTTCCCGCCCCGGGAGCTGGAGTACCTGACCGATTGGGAGGAAAAGATCGCTCGATTGGCTCCGCTCTCGCTGCATCAGGACATTCGAAGCATCAGCGGCATGCCCAATTGGTTGCTGATTTTGTTCGACCGCATCGCCGGCCTACGCCGCCAGGCCCCGCACCGCTTGGTCGATTACTGGCCCAATCTGGAGCTGGTGGTCCATGGTGGCGTGAACTTCGCGCCTTACCGTTCGCTGTTCTGGGAGTGGCTCGAAGAGAGTCATGCTGAAACACGCGAGGTTTACGCCGCCAGCGAGGGATTCCTGGCGGTGGCCGATCGCGACGACGGTGAGGGGATGCGTCTGTCTCTCGATGCCGGCTTGTTTTACGAGTTCGTGCCGCTCGAGGAGCTGGAGGTCGACAATCCGACGCGCCACTGGATCGGCACCGTCGAGCCCGACGTCAACTACGCCGTCGTAGTCAGCACCTGCGCCGGGCTTTGGAGCTACGTCCTGGGCGACACCGTGCGATTCGTCGACCTGGACCCGCCACGCGTCCTTGTCACCGGACGCGTCTCATACGGCTTGTCGGCCTTCGGCGAACACCTGATCGACGAGGAAATCGAGAACGCGGTGACCCAGGCCGCGGCGAATATCGGTGAACGCGTGGTGGACTACGCCGTCGGCGCTGCCTTCCCCGGGGAAGGAGAGCCTGTGGGCGGACACCTCTACATCGTCGAGTTCACCCGCAAACTGCCCGAGCCCGGGGCGCTGGCATCGTTCGTCGATAAACTCGATGCCGCCCTGAGCGAGACCAACGAGGACTACGCGGCCCATCGCGCCGGGGATTTCGGTCTGCGCGCACCCAGGGTGCAGGCGGTTGCCCCGGGCACCTTCGCGCGCTGGATGAAGGCCCGCGGCCAGCTAGGCGGCCAACACAAAGTGCCTCGCGTGATCAATGATCCCGAGCTGTTCGAAAATCTATGCAACTTCGTCGGCTCTAAAGAGCGCTGAAAGCGGATTTGCTTGCAAATGAAACGTCCGGGAGGCGGACGGGACTACGGCATGGCGCCGAAGCTACAGGGTCGGGATCGCCCGAGGCCAACCGGTAAGATGCCGGTGGACTGCCCTCCGCGCTCAAAAAAGGCCCCGCTCTATAGCGAGGCCCCACGAGGAACGGGTTGCTTGGGAACGCCTCAGGTTTCCGGCTGGGGTTCCGGCTCCAGACCACCGGGGCTGTCCTTGCCCTTGCCTTTGGCGGGCTTGCCGCTGGAGGGTACCGAGGAGCGCCGGCCGCTGTCGCCGGTCGGCCCGGCGGGCTCCGAGCGGTCGATCTCCTCGCCCTTGAGCAGGGCCCCGACCTCGTCGCCGCTCAGGGTCTCGTACTCCAGAAGCGCCGTGGCTATCTTGTGGAGGCCGTCCATGTGTTCGTTCAGCACCTTGCGGGCCAGGGTCTCGGCTTCTTCGATGATGCGGCGGATTTCCTCGTCGATGATCT
>CALJXB010000282.1 GCA_937974415.1 uncultured Kiloniellales bacterium | reverse complement strand
CTGGAAGTCACGGCGGAATGGCTGCGGGAGGTCATCGCGCCCGCCTCCGGCGAGGCGGCCTTCGTAGCGCTCGACGGTGGCGCGCCGGTCGGAGTCTGTCTGCTGGTTGCCTGCGACCTCGACTCGCGGGCCGAGCTGACGCCCTGGGTCTCCGGGTTTTACGTGCTCCCGGTCTATCGCCGCCGGTCGATCGGAACCCGGCTGCTGAGGGCGGTCGATGACGCCGCTAAATCCAGCGGCGCGGCCAATCTCTATCTCTACACCCACACCGCCGAAAGCCTCTATCAGCGGCTCGGCTGGCGGGTCTTGGAGCGCTTTCTCCGCGACAGCAAGGACTTCGCCCTTATGGCAAAGGCCCTGAGGTGAATTCGCGACCGCCTAACGGTCAGTCCTTGGGCTTCCAGGAGTTCACGTAGCCCGCCCATTCGACCCCGTCGGGCAGGTCGGCCACCGTCACTACATCACGGGTGTCGACCATGACCGCGACCTCATCGGTCTCGCTGCGTGGATTGGTCATGGCGGTCTCGTAAGCCTTGGGGTGGGGCCCGTGGGCGAAGCCGGCCGGGTGCAGGGTCGCCATGCCCGGCTTGATGTTGTCGCGGCTGAAGAACTGGCCGCGGTGATAGAACAGGAACTCGTCGAAGTCGTCGTTGGAATGATAGAATGGCAGCTTCAGCGCGCCCGGATCGGATTCCAGGGGCCGCGGCGCGAAGGTGCAGATGACGAAGCGGTCGGCCACGAAGGTGGTGTGGGCCGAGGGCGGCAGATGATAGCGCGCCGACATGAGAGGCCGGATGTCGCGCCAGTTGATCCGGACCGGCGCCAGCGTGCCGTGCCAGCCCACCACATCCAGCGGATTGAAGGGGAACACCTGGGTCGAGAGCGTGCCGGCGCGCTTGATGGAAACGCGCCATTCGTCCTCCGACTGCTGGTCGCGGAAGGCCTCGTCGATGACGGGCGTGTCCAGCATGGCCAGATCGAAGATCGCGTGGCCGCCGGCAAGACCCTTGTCGGGCAGCTTGTAGGCGCCGCCCGTGGCCTGAATCATGAGCAGGCTGGCGGTGCCGTCGCAGGCGAGCCGCCAGGCGGTGCCCCGGGGCAGCACGATGTAGTCGCCGTCGCGGAACTCCAGATGCCCGTAGTCGCAGAACAGGTGGCCCCGGCCCTCGTGCACGAAGAGGCAGTCGTCACCGTCGCCGTTGCGCACTAGGTGGTCCATCGCCCCCGAGGTCCGCCAATAGCGGATCTCGACCGCGGCATTGGCGAGGATCGTCGCCGCCTCCCACGGCGATGCAGGGACCCGCTCGAGCGCGTTGAGGTCGAAGGCGCGCGGCCGCAAAGGGCCGTCGAAACGGCTCCAGCCCGTCGGCGGGTGCCTGTGGTGGAGGTGGCTGGCCGGCCCGAAGAAGCCCTCGCGCCCCGCCTCCCGCTCGAAGGTCCCCTCGGGCAGGTCGCAGTGGGCTTGGCGGCTGGCCGTGCCCTCGACCCGCGGAAACGAGATCCAATGGCGCATGTCGCTGCCCTCCTTCGAGGCCCCGCCGAATCGGCCGGCGGCCTTGTGGTTTAGGTCGAAAGCTATATATAGTTTCATATGCAACTATTAACAAGCCCTGGAGGAGACCGCCGTGGCGAACAAGGCGCCGGATAAGGAAGACGGCGGCCGGGCCGCGAACGCCGGGCTGTCCGCGGAAGACCCGGAAGCGCGCCTCGACCTGGCCAGTTTCCTGCCCTACCGGCTTTCGGTCCTGCAGCTCGCCGTCAGCCGCTCCCTGGCGCTGATCTACGGCCGCCGCTTCGCCCTCAGCCGCCACGAATGGCGGGCGCTGGCGGTGCTCGCCCAGGAGTCGCCCCTCACGTCCGCCGAGGTCGCGGCGCGCACCAGCATGGACAAGGTCCAGGTCAGCCGGGCGATCGCCAAGCTGATCGCCACCGGCCGGGTGGCCCGCGGGACCGACCCCAGGGACCGGCGGCGCGGGCCCCTCACACCGACCCCGGAGGGGCGCGCGGTCTACCGTCGCATCGTTCCGTTGGTGAAGGCCCGCGAGCGCGACCTGACGAGCGCCCTCACGCCGGCCGAAGCGCGCGCCTTGGATCGCATTATCGACAAGCTCCATCGCCGCGCCCTCGAACTGCAGCGCGAAGGCACGCCGGGCCGCGGCCCGAGCACATGAACCGCCTCTCGGAATCGCCTCCTTGGAACGGCAGGCGGGCGGCCCGCAAGACTAGAAAAATTCAATCCATCGCCGGCAACTGCAACTGCAATCGTAGACTAGAACCGCCAAGGCGGCAGAAATATCCACAGTGATGTTGGCGGCTGTGCGTGCTATATTTTGGTAATTCTTTGTCATTTGTCCAAATTCTTGGATATCCATGTTGACAGCTCAAGAGAAATGATAAAGACTTTCAAGTAGTTGACTTGGAATGCATTTTCTATTCGAAGACGTCTCGTGATGGTATCGGCGAAGATGGATCAGCACCTCAACAAGCTAGGCGCATCGAACATCGACGATGCGCCGCTCAGAATTCTCGTGGCCGACGACCACGCGCTGTTCCGTGCGGGCCTGCGCCATCTTCTGGCGGATTTCGGCGACCGCCTGCAGATTGAGGAGTCGCATGACTACGACAATACGGCGTCGCGTTTGTCGGAGTTGGACGATCTAGATCTTCTGCTCTTGGACCTCAACATGCCGGGCATGCAGGGCATTTCGGCGGTAGAGGAACTCTGCGCCCTGGCGCCCGACGTGCCGATCATCGTGATCTCCGTTCGCGAATCCGCGGAGGATGTCCGCAAGGCGATCGACGCCGGGGCCATGGGCTACATTCCCAAGTCCTCGACGCCCGAAGTCATGATGAGCGCACTCCAGCTGGTCCTTTCCGGTGGCATTTATTTGCCGCCTCACCTGCTCCAGGAGTTGCCCGCCGGCGCCGGATCGAGCGCCGAGAACGGCAGTAGCGGGTCCGATGACCAGCTGGCTCGGCTGACGCCGCGTCAGCGCGATGTCTTGCGGCTCCTCGCCCGGGGCCAGTCGAACAAACAGATCGCTGACGTCCTGGGCCTGGCCCCAGGCACGGTGAAGATTCACATCTCCCGCATCCTGAGGGCCTTCAAAGTCCAGAACCGGACCCAGGCGGTCATTGCCGCCAGCGAGGCCCTGGGCGAAGGCAAGACCGAAGTAGGTTGAAGGTCAAATTGGCCTGACCACGCTAGCCGGCGCCATCGCCGGGCATAATCTGTCGCTCAGCTCTGGACCAGGTGGCGGAGCAGAGCGCGCAGTTTCGCCGGGCGGACCGGCTTCTTCAGAACCTGCAAATCGTGACTCTCGGCCTCGCCCAAAGCGGCGGGCATGACCTCGCCCGTCACGATCACGCCGGGCAGCGCCCGGCCCGCTCTTTCGCGCAGATCCAGAATCGCCCGGTCACCGGTCTCGCCGCCCGGCAGGCGGTAGTCCGCGATGACCACATCGGGAATCGTCTCGGCCGCCCGCGCGGCCTCGGCCGAGGCCACGGCGACCACCTGGTATCCCCAGGACTCCAGAACGGTGCGCATGGCGTTGAGCACCATGGCGTCATCCTCGATGATCATGATCGTCGCTTCCGACTCGCCCGGCGCGGCGCTGGCGTGGCGGCCCGGCGCGGCCTGCGAGGAAACCTCGTGCGCCGTGGGTTCGAGCTCGACCCAAAACACCGATCCCCGTCCGGGCACGGAGCGGAGCCCGACCTGGTGGTCCAGCAGATCTGCTAGCCGGCGAACCAGCCCCAGTCCGAGCCCCAGGCCGGCGCCGCGTTCCTTCGCGCTGCTGTCGAGCTGACAGAAATCGTCGAAAATCTTGCCCCGATCCGCCTCGGCAATGCCGGGGCCGCTGTCCCAAGCCTCGAGCCGCACGACTCCGCCGGACCGGCGGCATCCCATGAGAACGCGGCCCGCGTCTGTGTACCGCACCGCGTTGGAGACCAGATTGTCGAAGATCCTCTCGAGCAGGCCGGGATCGCTGCGCACCACCAGGCTCGACGGCACGAGCCTCAGCTCCAGGCCCTTTTCATCGGCGATCCCCAGATATTGCTGGTGGATACGCCGCAGCAAGGGCGCCAACGGCACGTCTTCGATATTCGCCTTGATCGTCCCCGCCTCGAGCTCCGAAACGTCCAGCAGTGAGTCCAGCAAACGGCGGGCGAAGGTGAGCGAGTCCTGCATGTCCGCGACGATGGATTGGGCGTCCGCGCTCAGCTCTTTGCCGGACAGGGCCGAAACCAGGAGCTCCATGGCGTGTAGCGGCTGGCGCAGATCGTGGCTGGCGGCAGCGAGGAATCTGGTCTTGGCCTCGTTGGCACGGTCCGCCTGTTGCTTGTCGGACTTCAAGGCCTCGTCCGCGCGCTGGCGCCCGGTGATATCGCGCACGAACCCGCAGACCAATTCCCGGTCCTCGTGGGTCAGGACACAAGCCGACACCTCGACAGGGATGAGGCACCCGCCCTTGGTGCGATGCTGCCCTTCGAAGGTGGTCGGCTGCCGCGCCTTGATCTTGGCCCAGATGTCCGGCCAGGCCTTGGCTTCGACCTCGGGGTCGATGTCGGCCACCGTCATGGCCGTTAACTCGTCTCGGCCGTAGCCGAGCATACGCGAGGCTGTATTGTTGACGTAGACGATCCGCCCCTCGGGATCGATCCAATAGACGGCATCGCCGGCGCGGTCGAGTGACAGGGCGGCAAGGCGCTGCTCCGCCGAGTTGCCGCCGGGGCGGCGCGAGTCCGATGTCTTGGCGTCGTGGTCGCTCATCGCGGCTCTTGCACCAGTTGCCCGGAGCCGGGCTTCAGTGCGCAGTCTCACACACCCGTGGATGACCGTGGCAGGCCGATCAAATTAGGCGGCGACAGGCCCGTTGCGGTATGACGGCAATCTAACCGCTGTCGGCGGTCGCGGCGAGACCCTTTAGACGCCTGATCGGGGGGCCGGGTCTGGCTTTTCCACGAACGAGTTTATTAGACGGACGTCTGCGGGGCCTTGCGCTTGTGCCGTTCGGCGGCGATGCGCCATTCCTCGCGGCTGACGGCGCCGTCGCCATCGCCGTCGGCCCGTGCGATCCAGCGACCCGACCCGGCCGAAAACTCCGCCCGGCTGATCCGGCCGTCGC
>CALJXB010000281.1 GCA_937974415.1 uncultured Kiloniellales bacterium | reverse complement strand
CGGCCCAGGCCGCCAGCGCCCCGCCCAGGCCGCCCAGCGCGATCGTCCCGGCCAGGCGCAGCCAGCGTCGCCGCGCGCCCTCGCCCGATTTATCGCTCACGAGACCTTCCGGCCGAGGCGCACCGCCGTCTGACCCTTCTTCAGGCGCAGCGACGGCATCACCAGCACGCAATCGTCGTAAGGTGTGGCGACGGCCCGCCCGCCGTCCCGGGCGATCACCGTGCCGGCCTTGGAAATCACCTCGAATCCTTGGTACGGCTCGACGAAGGCGAAGTCGTCGCTGGTCACGGTGACCGCCTCGCTGACCTCGATCAGTCGCTGCGGCGGGGTCGCCCCGTCGGTCCCGTGGGCGCCGTAGGCCCCATAGTGCTGCGCGGCGGCGGGCTCGATGGTGCCGGCGGCGGCGAGGAAGCGGATCGCGGTCTCCAGGGCGACACTCTCTGTGCCGGCCCGCCAGTGCTGGCCGCACTCCACAAGCAGGGCGGCCTTGGCACTCTCGGGGTCGGCGAAGGCGGCATAGTCGCGCAGGCGGGTGCCGGCCGCGTGGCCGCGGTCGGCGACCACCGTCGCCGGGGCGCCGACCCGGCGTGCCAGCGACCAGCCCTTCTCCAGGGGGCCCGAGAGCAGAATCGCCTCCTCGCCCTGCTGCAGGGAATGGATGTCGAACAACAGGTCGACGGTCTCGACGAGGGGCCGCAGCTCCCGCGCCCGGGTGAGCTCGACCGAGGACCGCGGCCCGTCCAGCACGGCGGGCGACCAGAGCCGATTGAAATCTTCGTCGACATAGCGCGCGGCCGCCGGATTGGCCGGATCGAAGCGCTCGTAGGCGGCAACGTTGACGAAGGCCAGGGTGAGGCGCCCGCGGGCCGGCTGCAGGCCGCCGTCAAGCAGGTCGTCGAGCAGCCTGTCGAGGGCGATGGCGCCGCAGATCTCGTTGCCGTGGACCAGGCCGGTGATCATCGCGTGGGGGCCCGGCCGCGGGCCCTCGAAGCTGTGCGCGTAGGTCACGCCAGTATTTCCTTCGCGCCAACGGGCGATGTCCGGGGCGCTCAGCTCGACGCGGGGGATGGTCGCTTCGCTCACGGCAGTCCTACGGCAGGTCGAAATGGGCGAGGTCCGCCCGCAATTGTTCGGCCGAGGTGAACAGCACGCCGGTGACGCCCAAGGCCTCGGCGGCGGCCAGGTTGTCGGCCACATCGTCGATGAACAGGGTCGAGCGAGGCTCGATCCCGGTGCGCTCGAACAAGAGCCGGTAGATGTTGGCGTCGGGCTTCTGCAAGCCCACCTCGCCGGAAATAACCATGCCGTCGAACCAGTCGAGAAAGTCGAAGCGGGCGCGGGCATGGGGGAAGGTCTCGGCTGGCCAGTTGCTGAGGGCATAGAGCGCCGGCACCGCCGCGCGAATCTCCTTCAGGATCTCTACGCTGCCGTCGACGGCGCCGCCCAGCATCTCCGGCCAGCGCGCCCGATAGGCCTCGATCAGGGGCCGCAGCTCCGGATGCCGCCCGGCAAGCTCGGCGGTCGCCTCCACCATGGGCGCCCCCAGGTCGAAGGGCAGGCGCCACTCGGTCGAGCAGACCTCGGCGAGAAAATGCTCCATGGCCTCCGGGTCGGGAATCAGCTTGCGATAGAGGTAGCGGGGGTTCCAGTCGATCAGCACACCGCCCAGATCGAAGACGACGCAGGTGATGGGACCGGCCGGACGCGTCGTCATGGACGCGCGACCTTTACGTCGAGCGGGCCGGCGGCCCGGTCCGCCTCCGCCTCCTCGTGCAGCCAGTCGGTAAAGGTGCGCAGTTTGGGTATCTCCGCGTTCGCCTTGGGGTAGACGAGGTAGTAGCAGTTGGTGGCCGGGCGGATTGGCCCGAAGGGGATCGCCAGTCGCCCGGCGGCGAGATCGTCGGCCGCCAACGACCGGCGGGTGAGCGCCACTCCCTCGCCGGCCATGACGGCTTCGATGATCAGGTTGGAATCGCTGAAACCGGGGCCGCGGTCCGGATCGATGCCGGTTTCCCCGATCCGCTCCAGCCAAGCCCGCCAGTCCCGCCGATTGGCCTCGACCGAGATGTCGTGCAGCAGGGTGTGATGACTCAGATCCGCGGGACTGCGCAGGGGCGGCCCCTGCTCCAGGAACCTGGGACTGCAGACCACGAAAATCTCGTCGTCCATCAGATGAACCGCCTCGAGTCCGGGATAGTTGCCTTTGCCGTAGCGAATGGCCAGGTGCAGGTCGTCGCGGCGGAAATCCGCCAAGCCGTGGGACGCCGAGACGTAGACATCGATCTCTGGGTGCCGGGCGCGGAACCGGGACAGTCGGGGCAACAGCCATTTCGCCGCCATGGAGGGCAGGGTGCTGACACGCAGGCTGCCGCCGCGCTGGGCGGTCGTCCGTTCAGTGGCCTCGGCGATGCCGTCGAAGGCCTCGGTCAGGCTCGAGACGTAGGTCTGTCCCGCGTCGGTCAGCAGCAGGCGCCGGTTGAGCCGGCGGAACAGGGGCAGGCCAAGCTGCTCCTCGAGGCTTTTCACCTGGTGACTGATGGCCGCCTGGGTGACGTGGAGCTCCTCCGCCGCCTTGGTGAAGGAGAGGTGCCGCGCGGCGGCCTCGAAGGCGCGCAGGGCATTGAGCGAAGGCAGGCGGCGGGTCATGAGGCTATCGGATAAGAATATCTAATTCGAAACGTGAGATATCATCGTTTGCCGGCGGGCGCAAGCAGGTCTATCTAAAACCCCAGGAGGTAACCCGCCGCGATGACCGAAATCCAGTTGTTTCGCAAGATTCGGAGCGACTTGACGGCCAAGCTGGCGCATCTCTTGGGACCCGGGAAGGCCCGGGATCCCGCGCAAGATTCGGATAAGGAGAATTGATATGTCGAAGACCGCGAATTCCACCGCCAATTTCGGTGCGACGAGACAGTCCGGCCCCGTCCTGGGCGGCGATCTGGACTTTGTGGCGCAGCTCGCCCGGGCGCCCAGCGCGGTGTTCGGCACCCTCCTCACCTGGCAGGTCCGCGCCAACCAGCGGCGCCGTCTGGCCGAGATGGAGTCCCACCGGCTAGCAGACATGGGCATCAGCCCGGCCGAGGCTTGGCGCGAGGCGGCCAAGCCATTCTGGCGACCGTAAGCCACGCAAGGTACGACATCACGTCCCATCACGGATTTTCCTGGGGCGGCCAGGGCGAAGAGCCCGCGGCCGCCCATTTCGTTTTTGGGCAGTCCGAGCGCCCGGTTTCGTCGCGTGGATTATCGCCGCGCCGCTTGCT
>CALJXB010000280.1 GCA_937974415.1 uncultured Kiloniellales bacterium | reverse complement strand
TCACCACGACGGAGGCGTGGGAGGGAAGGCTTTGCTCGGACATTTCGGCCGCTCCTTGTGCAGAACGCCGGCGCAGAGAGTCGGACCCGGTATCAGACTGCAGTTTGCCTGTCACGAAAAGAGGGGGCGCCCCCCAAAGGTGGCGCCCCTTTATCATTTGGGAGAGGCCGATTCTAAGTGAACCACCAGCGCTCCAAAGCCTTGTATCCGTCGAGCGGCCAGGTGCCGGTCAGGCTGGGGCCATGCTCCACGTTGGAACGCCTGGCGTAAACGTAGCTCTTGAAGAAGGGCACGATCACGCCGCAATCGTCGCGGATGATTATCTGCATCTCGCGATAGAGCTCCGCACGCTTGGCCTGATCGAGCTCGGCGCGGGCTTCGACCAAGAGTTTGTCGAAATGCCCATCCTTGAAGGCCGACTCATTCCAGGTTGCGTCGCTGGCATAGACCAGGGAGAGGATCATGTCCGGCGTCGGCCTGGCGCCCCACTGAGCCAGGCAGAAGGGCTTGGTGTTCCAGACATTCGACCAGTAGCCATCGTTCGGTTCGCGAATGACGTTGATCTCGATGCCGGCCTTTTTCGCCGCTTCCTTGTAAAGCACGGCCGCGTCGACGCCGCCGGCGAAGGGCGCATCGGCAGCGTGGAAGTCGACTTTGAGGCTGCTGAGACCGGCCTGTTTCAAATGGAACTTGGCCTTGTCGGGATCGTAGGCGCGCTGCTCTATGTCGGCAGCGTAGAAGGGCATGACAGGACCGACCGGGTGATCGTTGCCGATGGTCGCGTGGCCGCGGCGAATCTTGCGGATCCATTCCTCCCGGTCCATGGCGTACTTGAGCGCCATGCGGACATCGTGATTGTCGAACGGCGGTTGGTCCATGCGCATGGGCAGCGAGGCATAGGACGCGCTCTCAGCCTGGTCTATTTCCACCCCGTCCATGCGGCCCAGCAGATCCACCGTCTTGAGGTCGACTTCGTCGATGATATCGATGTCGTTGGACGACAAGGCGGTTTGCCGCGAGGTGGCGTCGCTGACTGACGTGAAGACGGCCTCGTCGAAGTAGGCCGTATTCTCTTTGAAGAAGTTCGGGTTGCGCTTGAGCTTCGTGCGAACGCCGGGCTCGTGCGCCTCCACCATATAGGCACCGGTGCCGTCCGGATTGATGATAACCTTGCCCTCGCCGTCCGAGGGCAGGATGCAGAGGTGATAGTCCGTCATCAGATAGGGCAGGTCGGCGTTACCCGACTTGAGCGTGATCGTCACCCGGTTCGGGCCGTCGGCCTTGATGTCGTCGATCTGCGCCAGCAGCGAGGCCACCGCGGACCCGGTATCGGGATTGCGGTGGTAGTTCATGGTCGCGACCACGTCCTCCGAGCCGAAGGGCTTGCCGCCATGGAACTCCACGCCCTGCTGCAGCTCGAAAGACCAGGTTACGGCGTCATCCGAGGCCTCCCACGACGTGGCGAGTTCGGGGGCGAGCGTGTTCTCCGAGTTGATCTCGGTCAGCATGTTGCGGTTCACATGGTTCATGTGAATCATGTAGCGGGTGTTGGTGACCGCCGGGTCCCAGCTGTCGCTGGTGGCGCCGTCGGCCATGACGACGCGCAACGTGCCGCCCTTTTTCGGGGCGGCTGTTGCAGTCTTACTCCAGAGGGCCGATGCGGCGGCTGCGGTCAGGCCCGTCGCGAGCGCACCCTCCATGAAATTTCGCCGGTCGATCGGCCCGGTCATGAGTTCCCCTGCCCACGCGGGCAGGGAAGGATCGCGAATGGTTCCAGACATGTTTCCTGCTCCCCATCTTGTGTGCGAATGGCGCGTCCCGCGCCGAACGGGCATGAAGACCTGAGCGCTCCGCCGGCCGGCGTCCAATGAGTTCACCAGTGTCTATAGCATGTATGGATCATATGATCCACTCAAATATTCTCTATTGATCAAACGATCCGATCCCGCCAGTTTCATCGCACGCGCGGAGTCCGTGTAATCCGTTGAAGAATCGGCCTTCCGGCTCCGGCTCGCGCGAATGAGTTCTTAGTCTTGGTATCATTTGCGGCTTGGATCCATGGACCAGAGCGCCTTAAATGATTGATCAAATGATCCAAGCCCGGGTCGGCCCGGAAAAGGAAGGCTTGATGCAGAGCTATCGCGAGGTCCTCGATCACCTCACGCGTACCCATCCGAACCTTAGCCCCCAGCTTCGCAAGGCCGCGGCCTACATGCTGGAAAATCCCGGCGACGTCGCCACTCTATCCATGCGGAAGGTGGCGGCGGCCGCTCAAGTGCCGCCGCCGACCCTGCCCCGCCTGGCCCAGGCCCTGGGGTTCGAGACCTACGACGCGTTCCGGGAGATCTATCAACGCCAGCTCCAGGAACGAACCGTCGCTTACTCGGAACAGGCGGACCGCTTGCAACGGCGGCAGGACGGGGACGGCCTGGGCTCGCTGTTGTCGGCCTTCAGGCAGGCGAGCCTCGCCAACATCGAGCACCTCTTTGCCACCATCGACAGCGACCTGGTCGGCGAAGTGGTAGACACCCTGCTCGCGGCGCGGACGGTCTATGTGGCCGGCATGCAGGCGTCCTTTCCCTATGCCAACTATTTCCAATATGTGGGCTACATGGCCCGCCCGAACTGGGTCCTGGTGCGAAACCGCAATGGCGTCCTGGCTGACGGGGTGGTCGATCTCGGCCCCGAGGACGCGCTCGTTGCCATTGCCCTCCAGCCCTGTGCCCGCGACACAATTCGTCTGGCGCAAATGGGCCAGGAGCGCGGCGCGACGGTCATCGGCATCACCGACAGCCGCACGACCCCGCTCGCCGCCAGGTCCGACCTCGTGATTACCGTTCCCTGCCGGAGCCCGCAGTTCTTTGAATCTTACGTCTCGACCACGGCGCTGCTCGAAACGATCGTCGGCTTCGTTGTCGCCAAGAGCGGCCAAGACGCCCTCGAGAGCATCGACCGGGTGGAACTCTGCCGCCGGAGGCTCGGCGAGTATTGGGACAACGACGGATCTACCGGCGAGGCAAGCCCATGAGCCAAAGCTGCCGCATTCTCGCCTGCCAACTCGCGATCCCGCCCGTCGCGACGGCCGCCGAACGCGACCGCCATCTCGACCAAACCGCGGTCAAGATCGGCGCGAGTCTGCGCCGGGAGCCGGCCGACCTGGTGGTACTTCCGGAGTTATCGAGCATCGACTATTCGAAGCAGGCGTTCGAGCGCCTCGACGAATTGGCGGAGCCGTTGCGAGGCCCATCGTTCGAGACCCTGCGAAAAGTCGCGCAAGACTTCGGGATCGCCGTGGTCTACGGCATGCCGCGGTCCAGTGACGGCGGCTTTCGCATCTCGCAAGTGGCGGTCGGCCCGGACGGCGAGATCATCGGTTTCTTCGACAAGCTGCATATCGCTCACTACGGCGCCTCGATCGAGAAAGAGTATTTCGAGCGCGGCGAACAGCTGTTCGTGTTCGAGCACGCGGGCCTCCGGATCGCCCCCATCATCTGCTACGACATCCGGATCCCGGAACTCACGCGCAGGCTCGCCCTGCGCCATGACGCTCAGCTGATCCTGCATTGCGGCGCCTACTCGCGGGACGAGTCGTTCTACAGTTGGCACGATTTCGTCGTTTCGCGGGCCATGGAGAATCAGGTCTACGTGCTGAGCCTCAACCGGGCCGGGGCCGATTTTGGCGACTCCCTGTTTTGTGGGCCGTGGGTGGATGAGAAAACGCCGGCCGTCGGATTTCCGGTCTTCGAGGAAGCATTGATCTCGCTCGAGGTCGACCTCGCCCAGGTGGCAACCGTCCGGGAGCGCTATTCGTTCCTCGCCGACAGATTGGAGGACTACGGCGCTCTCGAAGTGTCCGATCGCGGGTCGCAACGAACCGGCCCCGCCGCGGCGGAGAAGATCGCTTAGGCGGGGCTTGGATTGGCGTCGTCGCCGGGACTCGCATTCAAGATCTGGGCGACTGGATTGGCCCGGTACCCGGCCGGGTCGACGCCGGTGAAGTCCTTGAAGGCGCGAGAAAAATAACTGCGGCTCTCGAACCCGACCTGAGCGGCGATCGTTTTCACGGGCAAGTCGGTCGCGGTCAGCAGATGGCCGGCGCGGCGCAGCCGGATCTCTTTCAGGCAGTCGATCGCGGTGCGGCCGAAGGCCGCCTTGAAGCGCTCCGCAAAGACGCCGCGGCTCATGCCGGCGACGTCCCCGAGGCTCTCCAGCGTATGGTTCCCTTCAGGCGCGTCCAGCATTGCCGCCAAGGCTCGGCCGAGCGACCGGTCGCCAAGGGCCGCCAGCCACGGAACGAAACACTCGCCCGAGGTCTCGGACTGGCCGCGCAGCAACGCCATCAAACACTGCTTCATGAGCATTTCGGCCAGGACCCTGGTGCCGGGCTTGGGCTCCGCCAATTCATCGAGCAGGTGGTGAAACGGCTCCCGGAACGACCGGTCTTCCGCCACGCTCTGGATCAAGGGTTCGCGCAGGTAGTCGAACAGCTCGACAACCTGCATGTAGCGCGCCTGCACATATCCACAGGCCAGGGTCAGCCCCGGCGAAGCGTCGCCCACGGTCAACAGGGTCCACCCGCCGACGAGCGGCTCGCAGTTCGGCTCGGCCAGGTTGAACCGCTGCTCCGGATCGCTGGTGATGGTCAAGCGGGAACCGGGCGGCACGATCATGACCGTATGCGGTGAAAGCTTGGCTGCCTCGCCCGTCGCCCGCCACGCCATGCCCTCGCCGGACAGGACATAATGAACGGCGCTATCCTTGTCTTCCGCAAG
>CALJXB010000279.1 GCA_937974415.1 uncultured Kiloniellales bacterium | reverse complement strand
CAGTTCGGCCGGCCCGTCCTCGCGCTCGCCGACGCGCCCGACCTGCCGGGCGTGGTCCGGCTCGCTTCCGTCGACGAGGCCCTAACCGCCTTGTGCGAAAAGCTGCTCGACCTGACCTAGGCACGACAGCGTTTCCGATTTACCCGGTCCCGCGGTCCCACGCAGGGCGGATTGCGGCTCGCGGCTCGCGGCTCGCGGCTCGCGCATCAGATCAGTAAAACTGCAAAAATTATCTCAAATTTCAAATAAACTTTAGAATAATGTCTGTAAAACTAGAGTTTTTCTTAAATGTATTATTTAGGCCCGCCCAATATTATTTCACAATTGATGAAAAGGCGGACCAATGTCATCGAAAGATCGACATAACGAGAGCGATCCCGCCAGGCCCTCGGCAACGCCAGGCGCCGAGGCGTCGGCCATTGGCGATCTGACCCGTCTGGGTCTGGGCGACCTCATCCTACTGCCGCTCGCCGCCGCCGCTCTTCCCGTGCGCCCGGGCGACCCGGGCAACCAGCCCGCCGAGCCGCAGGAGCCCCTCGACGAAGCAGGTTTCAGCAATTTGAGCCTCGAAGAGCTCCTGTCGCTGAGCGTCAGCGGCGACGACGAACCGGACGACGAAAGCGAAGACGGCGTCAACCTGGCCGGCGACGAAGCCGCCACGGAGGCGCCTGACGCGGAGGACGAGGAGGAAGAGGACGCCGCACCCGACGACAACCCCGGCTTGTTCGAAGAGCTCCAGGTCGATTCCGTCGAGTGGCTGTCGAACGACGAGGACTTTTCCCTGCTCGGCTCGGGTCACGGCTTCTTCGATCCGGGGGTCGCGACGGCCGGCAGCCTCGCCAGCCTGCGCCAAGGCAACTCCCCGACGGCTCTCGGCAACCTGGCGGTTCCCAGTGCGTTACCGCCAGCAACGCCGAGCGACCCGATCCAAACCTGGTTCTCGCCCTTCGCGATCAACCTGATCGACGGCACGGTCGGGGAGAACTGGACGGTCTCAGATGCGGTCGGCACCGTCGCGGCATTCGGCGCCGCCGCCCAGGTCTCCTACATCCTTGTCGACACCGCCGGCGGCCGCTTCGCGATCGACGGCAACACTGGCGAGGTCACGATTCAGGGCGGAGTCTTCGACTTCGCCGCGGCCCCCAGCCACACCATCATCGTCGAAGCCGACGATGGCAGCCAAACGATCCAGCAAACCTTCACCATTCAGGTTTCCCCCGGTGACTTGGATTCAGCCGGCCTGCCCGGCGACCAGGTCATAAACGGCGCCAACGGCAACGTCGACGAGCAACTCTACGGCGGCGCCGGCAATGACACGATCGACGGCCGAAACGGCGATGACGAGCTCTACGGCGGCAGCGGCGACGATCTGCTGATCGGCGGCAATCACGACGACCTCTTGTTCGGCGGCAGCGGCGACGACGTTCTGCATGGCAACAACCATGCGGACACGCTCTTTGGCGGGACCGGCAACGACCAACTCTTCGGCGAGAACCACGCCGATCAGCTGTTCGGCGGCGGCGGCGCGGACCTGCTCTATGGCGGGGCCGGCACCGACAGCCTCTACGGCGACGGCGGCAGCGATTATTTGGATGGCGGCGGCGGCGGCGATTGGCTCCTGGGCGGCGCCGACGACGACGTGCTGGTTTGGGATGCCGCCGATCTGCTGATCGACGGCGGCGCCGGCAAGGACACACTGCTGGTGCTCGCCGGCGACCTTGACCTCTCGGCCTTCGGCGGCACCCTCGTGAGTCTCGAGACCGTCGATCTCATGACCGACAGCGGCGCCAACACCTTGACACTATCGGCCGCCGACGTGCTCGACATGACCGATAACGGGCTGCTGACGGTGCTCGGCGATGCCCAGGACACGGTGAAAGTCGGAGCGGACTGGTCGCACGCTCACGTGGACCAGGACGGCTACCACCTCTATGTCCAGGCCGTCGGCCCGGACCTGGTCGGGCTGCTGCTCGGCCCCGACCTTCAGATCGACCCGAAAGACGGCGGCTAGGCACGATGGCAAGGGTCCCTGCACATAGCCTGAACCCTTGGGCCGCCTTGGTCCGCGTCACGGCCTGCCTTGCCGTCGCCACGCTCTTGCTGACGGGAAGTGCCGCGGCCGGTCAATCGAGCCTGCAAAGCGACGCGACCCAGGACCAAACCCCTTCCGATGAGCCCAGCCGCGAGTACTTGATCAAGGCCGCCATCCTCTACAACTTTGCCAAGTTCACCCGCTGGCCGGCCGAGGCGTTCGACAGCGTCGACGCGCCGCTGCAGCTCTGCGTGATCGGGGTCGACCCGTTCCGCGAGGCGCTCGCGACCATCGACGGCAAGCGCGTCGGGTCTCGCAGTCTGCGCACCCGGCTGATCGCCGACACAGCCATGATCGGCGCTTGCCATGTCTTGTTCGTCAGCGTCTCGGAGAGCGAGAGATTGGCCGAGGTGTTGGCCGCGGCGAGCGACGCCGCCGTCCTCACCGTGGCCGACATTCCCGATTTCGCCCGCGCAGGCGGCATCATCTCCCTCAACATCGTCGAAGACCGAACCCGCTTCGACGTGAACCGTCTCGCCGCCGATCGAGCCGGGCTCGCGCTGAGCGCCAAACTGCTCCGCCTGGCCGATACCGTGATTCAGAATTGAGGCGGGGCAGATCCGAAATGCAGGTCCTTCGCAACCTTCCCGTCAAACACAAGATCACGGCCATTACGCTGTTCACCATTCTGGTAGTCTCGGTGCTCTCGTCGACGGCCTACGTCGCGATCGAGAGCGGCCGCGGACGATCGGCCATCGTCGACAAGCTCATGACCATCGCCGGCATCGTGGCCGAGAACAGCACCGCCGCCCTGGTCTTCAACGACCCCGTCTCGGCCGATGAAACCTTGTCTGCGCTGAAGGCCGAACCCGACATCGTCGGCGCCGCCATCTACGGCAAGGACGGCCGCCTGTTCGCCACCTATGCCGCCGGACCGGCCTACGGCAGCGCGCGGGACCGACGGCCGGCTCAAGAACGATTTCCGCCGGCCGCACCGAGCGCCGATCGAGGGAGCGACCAGGACGGCACCGACAACGTGCTGTTTCACGACGACCGACTCGAGCTGCAGATGCCGATCCTGCTCGATGGCGAAGTCGTCGGCACCCTCGTGCTCGAAGCCAGCCTGGAGCAGATCGCGTCCTCGCTCTGGACCTATATTGGAATTGTGCTGGCGGTGATGCTGATATCCCTGGGACTCGCGTTCGCACTCATCTCCCGCATGCAACGGGTCATTTCGACGCCGATCGAGCGCCTGCGCAAAACCATGGAGACGGTTTCTGCGAAGCAAGACTACAGCGTGCGCGCCGAATCCCACGGCAGCGACGAATTGGGCACCGTGATCGAGGGCCTGAATCACATGTTGGCGCAGATCCAACGCCACGAAGGAGTTCAGCGAAAGGCGCACCAACAGGCCGAAGCGGCCAACCGGGCCAAGAGCGAGTTCCTGGCGAACATGAGCCACGAATTGCGGACGCCGCTCAATGCGATCTTGGGATTTTCGGAAATCCTAAAGCACGAGATGGCCGGGCCCCTGGGCCAGCCCCGCTACCGCGAATACGCGACGGACATACACGACAGCGGCCGGCACTTGCTCGCGGTCATCAACGACATCCTGGACCTGTCCAAGATCGAGGCCGGCCGGGTCGAGCTGGTCGACGGAGAGATCGAGGTCGAGGCCCTGGCATTGAAAGCCGTGCGGCTCTTGGCCGAGCGTGCCGAGCAGGCGGGCGTCGAAATCAGTTTGCTGAGCCAGCCCGATCTGCCGCTACTGATCGCCGACGAACGCCTGGTCAAGCAGGCTCTGCTCAACCTGCTGTCCAACGCGGTGAAGTTCACGCCGCGCGGAGGCCGAGTGGAGATCTGCCTGTCGCTGGCGGCGGACGGAGCGTTTTGCGTGCGGGTTCGCGATACCGGGATCGGCATCGCCGAATCCGACTTGGAGCGGGTGCTCACGCCCTTCAGCCAAGTGGAATCGGCGTTGAGCCGAAATTATCAAGGCACCGGCCTCGGCCTGCCGCTGACCAAATCCTTCGTCGAGATGCACGGCGGCGGCTTCGAGCTGAAGAGCCGCCTGGGCGACGGCACCGAGGTGACCCTGCGGTTCCCGCCGAAGCGCGTTCGGCCATTGCCGCAAAGCGATCGGTCGGAACCCAAAGCCGCGCTCACCGCCTGATTGCCGGCCGAGGGGACAGCCCCTTCACGTCACGCGAACCCGGAGCGCCTCAGTGCATCGCGCGGTCGCGCACGTAGAGACCGTCGCGCATCTCGTCGAAAAACTGGTCGAGGACCGGATGGACCACGGGCTCACCGGTCTCGTCCGGCTCGAGATTCTGTTCGGCGACGTAGGTCATGTGCTCGGCCTGATGGACCAGGACGTGATACCACGGCCGGTCCTTGGGCGGCTTGGAGCGCGCCATGGCGTCGTACCAGGCTTCGCTGCCCTGGAAGGTCGCGTCGACGTCGACGATCACGCCGCGATAGTCGAACAGCTTGTGATGGATCACCTGGCCGACGCGGAACTTCGCCTCATGGCTAGTCGTTGGGCCGCTCATGGACCGCCTCCCGATGGCCGCAGCAACCAAGGCTAGCGGCGGACCGTCGCGACGGTCAAGGCCGGGCGCCGCCAATTCTGGAATGGGGCCCACCTCCCCTCCCAGTGCGGAGCACTCGCGCTTCGCGCACCCACGACAGTATGATACCGGGGTGGTCGGGTGAGGCGGCGTAGCCGGGCGCTACGCGTGGGCCGGCAATATAGCGTGCGCCCTACTAACGTGCGAGCGAGGGGTCGACATCCTGATAGCTCAGGCCGCGGCCGTAGCTGTCGTGAATGACGACGTGCGGCTCCTGGACGTCTTCGCCGCAGTACATGCCGAACTTGAAGTAGGGACCGACGGTCTCGTCGGCGTAGCCGAGCACCCCGTTGTACTCGAAGATGGGCTCGCCGTCCTTCCACATCTCGATCTCCGCTTCGTCGCCGCGCGACCAGCGAACCCGATAGACGAAGTCGTGCCAGACGCCCTTGACGGCCCGCATGGTCTCGTAGGGTACGCCCTTTTCCCGCGGGTGGACCGAGGCCGTGGGCGAGGCTTCCGTGGTGACGTCAAAGCGGCCCTCCATGATGCGATGGGCGATCGGAGGCTTGCCCGAGCCCTCCCCTTCCTCGGCTTGGTCGTGCCATTGGGCCAGGACGCAGGAGTAGTCGTGATCCGGATAATCGGCGGGCAGATAGGTGCTGAAACCGTACCAGGTCTCGCTGTCGTAGGGCGCGTTGTAGGGGTCTCTCAACTCGGCCCGCCAGCCCTCGGACACCCGGTCGCCATGGCGCAGTTCGAAGCGCGCCGCGTAACGGCCGGTCCGCACCTGTTCACTCTCCACATTGGCCGAATAGGCGGCCACCAAGCGCTTGGTGCTCCAGCCCTTGAAGGTGCCGTCCTCGAAGCCGAGATGCACGACCTCGGACGTCCGCGTGACCTCGGCGGCCTCGGGGGTCGCCGCTTCGATGGCCGGGTTCGTGCTGGCGGGCGCCTGATCGCCTGCGCAGGCCGCAAGCAGGATGACAAGCAAAAGCGGAACGATTCGTGCCATGGTTTCGAGCTCTCCCTGTGACTCCGGGGCGATGCGAGAACCGGCCGGGCCGGATACAGGGCAGCTTTATGGCATGACCCCGGTCCCAGGTGAAGCCGGCTAGCGTGGCTCAGGGCAAGGACCTTGCTTCGACGAAACGGCGGATGGCGGCCATGATGTCGGGCCGGTCGAGCGGCGGGCTGTGCCCGCCCGTCTCAAAGATCTCGATCTTCGCTCGGCTCGCGGCGGAGAACACCCGCACTGCGTCTTGGTATCGCAGCACCTCGTCGTCCTTGGTCAGCAGGACCAGCATGTCGGTTCGCGGATTCTCAACGGGCTGCACGGTTCCGTAGGCTGCCACCGCGTCCTCGGCCACCTGGAAAGTCATCTGCCGGCGCTCGCTGTAGTGCTCGCCCTGCATCACGCGCATGAGCTCCTGGGGATCGACCACCGGATTGATCAGG
>CALJXB010000278.1 GCA_937974415.1 uncultured Kiloniellales bacterium | reverse complement strand
CCGGCCTGGTAGGCCGCATCGAGCCGGTCTTCGAGCTTGGGAGCCATGGCCTTGTCTCGCTTGCTGTGCTTGCCTCCGAGGGAGGTTATCGTAAGCGTCTGCTGTCGCCGATCAAGGCGACGCCGTCAGCCGTCATTTAGTGTCGTTCGGCGCAGCTTCTTGATCGCGCCGCGCCGGGTCTTGTCGTCGAGGCGGCGGCGCTTGGCGCCGACGCCTGGCCGGGTCGGCTTGCGCGGGGTCGGGGGCTGGCTCGCTTCGCGCAACAGGGCGACGAGGCGGGCGAGGGCGTCCTCGCGGTTGCGCTCCTGGCTGCGGTAGCGCGCCGCGGTGATGACCAGCACGCCGTCCTTGGTCAGGCGCCGGCCGGCCAGGCGTTCGGCCCGGGCCCGGACCGCCTCGGGACGGGAGGGCGAAGCGCGCAGGTCGAAGCGCAACTGAACCCCGGTCGCAACCTTGTTGACGTTCTGGCCGCCGGGGCCGGGGCTGCGGATGAAGCTCTCGGTGACCTCACGCGGGTCGATGGCGATGGTCGGGGTGATCTCGATCATGTCCGTGACTGGCCGGAAACTCTCCCGCGGCCTTCTTCCTCAGTCCCCCTCGTAGGCAATTTTCACCACCTCGAGGCGTTTCGTGCCGTTGGGTGTGCTCAATGCAACCACGTCGCCTTCCTCGGCCTTCATGAGCGCGCGGGCGATAGGGGAGACCCAGCTGACCGCGCCGCGCCCGGCGCTGGCCTCGTCGATGCCGACGATGCGCAGGCTGCTTTCCTCGGCCTCCGAGCCGCCGTCGGCATCCACATAGGTGACGGTCGCCCCGAAGAACACCCGGTCGAGGCTCTTTTGGCGCGCCGGGTCGACCACCTCGGCGCTGTCGATGCGCTTCAGGAGGTAGCGCAGGCGCCGGTCGATCTCGCGCAGGCGTTTCTTGCCGTAGATGTAGTCGCCGTTCTCCGAGCGGTCGCCGTTGCCCGCCGCCCAGGCGACCACCTCGACCACCTTGGGCCGCTCCACCCGGCGCAGGAGGTCGAGCTCGTCGCGCAGCAGGCGCAGGCCGTTGGGCGTCACGTAGTTCTTGAAGCCCGCGGGCAGCGGATCGTTAGGCTCGGGCTCCGCGGCCTCGGTGTCGGTCTCACTCTCCTTGGTAAAGGCCTTGCTCATGCGGCACCTTGTCTCACTTGGCGGGCTCGCTCGCAAAATCGCCCGTGAACGATCCTAACCCGCTTCCGGCGTCGTTCAACCCGTTATGCCGCAAAAGATCCGACCGTCAGACCTCACTGGAGCGACAGTGGCGAAACGTGTTAGATGAATGTGGGATGACCGATCAGGAACACAGCGACCATCAGGGACTCCCGTGGCCGGACGCCTACCGGGACCTCCAGCCCCTGATTCGAGAGAACTGGGGCGTGGGAGAGGAGATCTATCTTCACCACAAACTGAGCGGCAAATCGGGCGCCATAGTCTACGCGGCGGATATCAGCAGTCGCGATTTCAGCGGTCAGGCGATACTCAAGCTCGATCGATCGCCGAACTCGGAATGGCAGGAAAAAACCGAGGCCGAGCGCCATAAGCAGGCTGTCGAACTTGCCCCGGCCTATGCTGCGGCCCATCTGCCGAAAATCCTCCACACCCTGCACCATGGCGACAGCTTGGCCGTTCTGTCGACCATTGCCGGCCGCGGGTTGGAGTACGCCAAGCCGTGGGCCGAATGCGCGCACGATGTTCAGCTGAAGATCGTGCATGAGCTGTCCCGCGGCCTGCTCGATGACTGGAACAGCGACTATGAGCTAGCGAAGGGTCTGCGCTCGCCTCAAGACCTCCTGCGAGGCTGGCTCGGCTACCGGCTCAACCCCGACGAAGGCCGTCTCCACAGCTTCCTCAGGGAAGATTGCGGGATCGCGTCGGACGAAAAGAGCCTCGTCTCCGAGGGGCACTGGTACCCCAATCCCCTGGCCTTTGCGACGGCGGCGCCGGAGGAGAGCAAGGGGCACAAGCAGAGGGCCGTGATCGGCAACATTCACGGCGATCTGCACGGTTTCAACGTCCTGGTCAAGACGGCACGGGACAACAACACCGAGCACTACCTGATCGATTTGGCCTTTTATCAGGACAAGCAGTTCCTGTTTTACGATCACGGCTACTTCGAGCTGAGCCATCTCCTCATGATGCGCGAGCGGGCCGACGCCGCGAACTGGTGCGAGATCCTCGATCATCTGAGCCCGTTCGATCACTATGGTGAGAAAGCGGACCTAAGGGGTGACGACCTCGGCCTCCTGGAGCTGGTCCGAGCCTTGCGGCGCGAGGCCATGAACTGGGTGGACCGGCACGAGGCGGACCGGCTGTCCTACATGGAAGGCCAATACCTGCTTGCACGCACGGCCGTCGGCTTGAACTTCGCGAACAAGCGCCTGCCGGAGAAATCCCGCCGCATGGCATTCCTTTACGCGGCCGCTAATCTGAAGGACCTCCTCAGGCTCAACGGCCTCGAATGGCCAAAGCACGGCCCTCTTTTCGAGATCGACGGTGCCGTACAGACCACGGTCGAGGTGGCTCGGGATTCCGACATCGACGAGGCCGAGAAGAAGACGCCCGGCGAGCCGGAGACGGCATATCCGGCCCTGCCGGACCGGCCGGCCATAGCCGTGCTTCCATTCGAGAACCTGAGCGGGGATCCGGACCAGGAATACTTTTCCGACGGAGTCACCCAGGAGATCATTACCGCGCTATCGAGCGTCGATTGGCTCATGGTCATCGCGCGGGGCTCGACCTTTACCTACAAGGGCCAAGCCGTCGACGTGAAACAGATCGGCCGGGAACTCGGTGTACACTATGTCGTGGAAGGCAGTGTCCGCAGGGCAGGAGACAGAGTCCGAATATCGGTCCAGTTGATCGACGCCTGGACCAGTCACCACCTCTGGAGCGAGCGCTTCGATCGCGACGTCAACGACATCTTCGAACTGCAGGACGAGATTGCCCAAGCCATCGCCGCCAACATCGATTCGACGCTGAAAGTCGCGGAACGAGAGCGCGCGCAACAGGCGGACGACCACGTCGGCATCTGGGAGAAATTTCAGCATGCCTTGTGGCATATCTACAAGTTTACTGACGAGCACACCGAGATCGCGCGCCAGCATCTGACCCGGCTGTCCCTCGAGGCACCGAGCTTCGCCGACACCTATGCCATGCTAGCCGTAATCGAATGTCGGCGGATCACGTTTTGCGAAACCGACGAACCCGATGTTGTCCTTCAGGGTGCGGCCAAAAACGCCGCACAAGCCGTATCGTTGGACGACAGAAACAGCATGGCGCGGATCGCAATGAGCCGCGTTTTGATGTTGCAAGGCAGGCACGATCGCGCCGTCGACCAGGCCGAGCTGGCGATCGCGATTAATCCGAGCTCGTCCATGGCCCATCTTTGCTTGGCCTATGCGCTGTACTGGAGAGGGCGGGCAGACGAGGCCGTGCCGATCATCGATTCGTCCATCCGGCTCAGCCCCAAGGGGCCCTATCGCGAGTTCAAGCTTGGCTCCAAGGCACTTTGTTTTCATGCCCTCGGCCAGCTTGAGGAGGCCGAAGTCCTGGCCCGACAGGTGGTCCACGGCGACTTGGTCGGCCCGATCGGCCTTATGTTGCACGCGGCAGTCCTTGCCCGCCTTGGTCGGCAGGAGGAAGCCAAGGCCGCAGTTGCCGAGCTCCTGGAGTCCTTGCCTCAGTTCCGGCTGGTCCGATTGGAACGCAGTTGGCGGAACCAACACCCAGAGTATCGCGACCAGTTGGTGCAGGACCTCAGATCGGCGGGGCTTCCCGAATAGACAGGACAGTCGCCGGCTCACTCTCTGCGGGTTTCCGCGCGGTTAGGCGAGCGCTTCCGTCAGAGCCGTGACGTAGGCGAAGGTCGAGGGCGTGCCGCCGGTGTGGAGAAACAGCAGCGAGCGGCCCGCGCCGTGACCTCGCGCGCGATCTAGGAAACCCGCCATGGTCTTGGCGGAGTAGACCGGATCGAGGATCAGCCCTTCGCACCGAGCGGCCATCTCCATCGCGTGGACGGTCGCCTCGTTCAACTGGCCGTAGCCGGGCGGCAGGAAGGAGTCGTCGAGCACGATATCGTCGTCGCCGACAACTGGCGGGACCTCCAGTAGCTTGGCGATCTCCTCGCAACGGGCGTGCAGGCGCGGGCGCTGGGCCGCCGCGTCGCG